>CAJYSA010000001.1 GCA_913777325.1 uncultured Sphingomonas sp.
GCCGCCGATCGCGCGGTGCGCATCGTCGATGAAGCGGACGACCTCGCTCTCACGGATGCCCGGCGCCAGGATGCGCGCGGCGGCGGCGTGGACCGCGAGCGTCATCTGCTTGGCCTGGGTCAGCAGCGCCAGCTCGGCGGGCGATTTGATGAGGCGGCAGCCGTCGATCGCGGCGGCGCCGTCGATCGTCGCCAGCCCCGCGCCCTCCAGCTTGCGCGCCCATGCGAAGAACAGCAGCGGATCGAGCGCGAGCGAGGCGCCGGCGGGCAACGCATCGGCGACCAGCGCCACCGGATCCTCATCCTCCTCCCACAGCAGCAGGTCGGCGGGGATCGCCAGTTCGGCCTCCAGCGTGCCGCGCTCGAACGCCGGACACACCAGCTTCGGCGTGCCCGACACCGGGAGCAGCAGCGCGACCATCCGCTCGCTGGGGCTCCACGGCACGCCGGTGAAATAGCGTAGCGAGGCGCCGGCCTGCACCAGCAGCGCGTCCGCGCCGAGCTGCGCGGTCAGCGCGCGCGCGCGTTCGATGCGCGCGGCGCGCTCCTGCACGGTGATCGCGGGCGCGATATCCGCCCATGGCCGCAGCGCCGCCAATTCCGTTGCCGCCGTCGAGCCGCCGATCGTCATGCCACACTCCGCCAAAATGGGTCAGCACCGACACCAGCGGCGGCGGCGCAATAACATAGGTGGTTACCGCTTCTTTACTCCTGCGCCGCTACGTCAGGGCGGGGCAAGAAGAAGAGAGAAGGGGCCATGGCATCCAAACCGCTGATCGACAACCGTCGCGAACCACGCGTGCCGGCGGAATGTCGCGGACTGGCGCGGCTGGCGGTATCGATCGAGATCGTCGACGCATCCGCCGCCGGGCTGCGCGCGCGCACCTCGCTGCCGCTGGTGGCGGGCACGTTGTTGAAGCTGACGCTGCCGGGCAGCGCGGAGCGCCATGCGCGCGTCGCGTGGGTGGACGGCAACGTGTTCGGTTGCGAATTCATGAAGCCGCTGAACGTGAAGGAATTGCGCGACCTGGTCGATGCGACCGCGAATGCCGCGCCCTATGCGATCTGCGAATGAGCTGACGGCACCAGTGTGACCGTGCGGGCGGTGCGATCGACGGTGATCGTCGCATCGCGCAGTCGCAGGACGAAGCCCGGCGCATCGGCCCAGTCTTCGTCGCGCATCGGCTGGCCATCCAGCCGAAACCATGCCGCATCGTGCGCGATCGTCGCGTCGGCGAGCGACGGACATGCGGCGCGACGGCGCGCCAGATCGGCGACGAACGCCTCCAGATCGAGATCGCGATCCGCCCAGTCGAGCCACAACAGCGCGTCCTGCGCATAGCCGTTGTTGTTGCCCGCCTGCGTCCGCCCGAATTCGTCACCGGCGGTGAGCAGGATCGTGCCGCGCGACGCGAACAGCGTGGCGAGCAAAGCGCGGGCATCGGCGGCGCGCGCGGCGATCACGGCGGGATCGTCGCTGGCGCCTTCGACGCCATGGTTCCACGCGATCTCCCCGGCATGGCCATCGCGATTGTCCTCGCCATTGGCGTGATTGTGGCGCTGCGAGTAGGCGACGGTATCGGCGAGCGTGAAGCCGTCATGCGCGGCGACGAAGCCGACGCCGCGCGCGTGATCGCCAAACACGTCGCTCGATCCCATCATCCGCGTCGCCAGCGCACCGGCACCACCGTCACCGCGCCAGAAGCGGCGGACGTCGTCGCGATAACGATCGTTCCACTCCAGCCAGTCGGGCGGAAAATGGCCGAGCTGATAGCCGCCGGGGCCGACATCCCACGGCTCGGCGATCATCACGCGGCGCGCGAGCAGCGGATCGGCGGCGATCTCCGCGAAGATCGGCGCGGCGCGATCGAACCCGGGGCCGCGCGCCATGACGGTGGCGAGATCGAAGCGGAAGCCATCGACCCCGGCCTGGGTGACGAAGTGGCGCAGCGCGTCAAGCGCGAGGGCGCGGACCGCCGCGTTCGCAAAGTCGAGTGTGTTGCCGGTGCCGGCGTCGTTGATGAGCGTGCCGTCGGGGGCGCGGGCATAGGCGGCATCGTCGAGCGCGCGCAGCGACAGCGTCGGGCCGAGCAGGTCGCTCTCGCCGCTGTGGTTGAGCACGAGGTCGAGGAGCGTGCCGATCCCGGCCGCGCGCAACGCGGCGACGGTGGCGCGCAGTTCGGCGATGCCGCCGGGGGCGAGGCGCGGGTCGAGCGCCATCGGCACGACCGGGTTATAGCCCCATCCGTTCGTCAGGCCGAGCGGCGGCAGGTGGCGCTCGTCGATCCAGGCGACGATCGGCATCAGCTCGACCGCGCCCACGCCGATGCGGTGCAGATGCGCGATCACCGCCGGGTGCGCGAGCGCGGCGATCGTGCCGCGCTGCGCGGCGGGCACATCGGGGTGGCGCATCGTGAGAGCGCGGACGTTGACCTCGTAGATGAGGCCACCGGGCTGGAAGACCGGCGCGAGATCGAGCGGCGGGAGCGGCGCGGTGACGACCGCCTTGGGGACGAGCGCGGCGGTATCGATGCGGGGTTCGCGCAGATGCGGATCATAGGCGAAGCGGCGGTCGAGCGTGACCGCGTGCGGATCGACCAGCAGCTTGGCGGTGTCGGCGCCGGTGCGGAAGCCGTAGCGCGTCCCCGCCCCCGCCCCCGCGACATGCGCGTGCCACGCGTCGCCAATACGGTGCATGGCGATGCGGCGTTCGGCGTCACCGTCGAACAGGCAGAGCCACACCGCGTCGGCGGCGGGGGCGCGGACCGCGACATCGACGCCGCCCGCGACGATCGTCGCGGTCACGTGATGACGTCGGGCTGCTCGCGTGCCGTATGCGCGCGGATCCCGGCGATCGCATCGGCGGCGGCGACGATATCGGCGAGCATCGCGCCCGTCTCCGCGTCGAGATCGCCATCGGCGGGTTCGTAGCGCTCGAGGTAAACACGCAAGGTCGCGCCGCTAGTGCCGGTGCCCGACAGGCGGAACACGACGCGGCTGCCGCCCTCGAACAGCACGCGCACGCCCTGGTTGCGGCTGACCGACCCATCGGTGGGGTCTTCATAGGCGAAGTCGTCGGCGGCGGCGACGGTCAGCGCGCCGAACGACGTGCCGGGCAACGTGGCGAGCTTGCCGCGCAACTCGGCCATCAGCGCGTCGGCGGCGGCGCTGTCGACGCCCTCATAGTCGTGGCGCGCGTAATAGTTGCGGCCATAGTCGGCCCAGTGATCGCGCGCGATCGCATCGACGCTCTTGCCCGTGGCGGCGAGGATGTTGAGCCAGAGCAGCACCGCCCACAGCCCGTCCTTTTCGCGGACGTGATCGCTGCCGGTGCCCGCGCTCTCCTCGCCGCAGATCGTCGCCATGCCCGCGTCGAGCAAATTGCCGAAGAACTTCCAGCCGGTCGGCGTCTCGAACGACGGGATGCCGAGCTTCTGCGCGACGCGGTCCGCCGCCGCGCTGGTCGGCATCGAGCGCGCGATGCCCTTCAGCCCTTGCCGATAGCCCGGCGCCAAATGCGCGTTGGCGGCGAGCATCGCGAGACTGTCCGAGGGCGTCACGAAGCGCCCGCGCCCGATGATGAGGTTGCGGTCGCCATCGCCATCCGACGCGGCGCCGAAATCGGGGGCGCTGTCGCCCATCATCGTTTCGTACAATTCGTGCGCGTGGACGAGGTTGGGATCGGGGTGGTGGCCGCCGAAATCCTCCAGCGGCATGCCGTTGCGCACCGTGCCCGGCGCGAAGCCGAGCCGTCGTTCCAGGATCTCGGTGGCGTAGGGGCCGGTCACCGCGCTCATCGCGTCAAACGCCATCGTCAGCTTCGCGGCGCGGATCGCGTCGAAGTCGAACAGCGTCTCCATCAGCGCGGCATAGTCGGTCACGGGATCGATCACCTCGACCGTCATGCCCTCGACGTCGATTTCGCCCAGCGTATCGAGGTCGACGTCGGGGGTGTCGGCGGCGTGCCATGCGTCGATCGACAGGGTGCGGGCGTGGATCGCCTCGGTCACCTTCTCGGGCGCGGGGCCGCCGTTCGACACATTGTACTTGATGCCGAAGTCCTCGTCCGGCCCGCCGGGATTGTGGCTGGCCGACAGCACCAGCCCGCCCAGTGCGCCGCGCGTGCGGATCACGTTCGAGGCCGCCGGGGTCGACAGGATGCCGCCCTGCCCCACCACCACGCGTGCGAAGCCCGCCGCCGCCGCCATGCGGATCGCGGTCTGGATCACGGTGCGATTCAGGTAGCGGCCGTCGCCGCCGATCACCAGCGTGGCGCCGCCCTTGCCCTCCACCACGTCGAACACCGACTGGATGAAATTCTCGGCATAGTTCGGCTGCTGGAACACCTTCACCTTCTTGCGCAGGCCGGAGGTGCCCGGCTTCTGATCGGTGAACGGCGTGGTCGAAACGGAACGGATCATGCGGACAGCAGCTCCCGGTAGAGATCGGCATAGCGGCGTCCGCTGGTCGCCCAGGAGAAGTCCGCCGCCATGCCCGCGCGCTGGAGCGAGGCCCAACGTTCCGGCATGGCGAATAAACGTATCGCATGTGCAATGGCTTGCGCCAATGACTCGTGCGTGACGGCATCGAACTGGATGCCGGTGGCGACCCCCGCGTCGAGCGCGGCGGCATTGGCGTGGATCACGGTATCGGCCAGCCCGCCGGTGCGCGCCACCACCGGCACGCAGCCATACGCTAGGCCATAGAGCTGCGTCAGCCCGCACGGCTCGAACCGCGACGGAATCAGGATCGCATCCGATCCGCCCTGCAGCAGGTGCGACACGGCCTCGTCATAGCCGATCCGCACGCCCACGCGGCGCGGATGACGCGCCGCCGCCTCGGCAAAGGCATGTTCGAGCCACGCGTCCCCGGACCCGAGCAGCGCCAGCCGACCCCCGCCCGCGACCAGCGCGTCGATCGTATCGGCCAGGACGTCCATCCCCTTCTGCCAGGTCAGCCGGGTGATGACGCAGAACAGCGGGCCGTCGCCCGGCTCCAGCCCGAACGCCTGCTCCACCGCGCGCTTGTTGGCGGCGCGGCGATCGAGCGTGGCGGCATCGTAGGACTGGGGCAGCGCGGCGTCGCGCGCCGGATTCCACACCGCCGGATCGATGCCGTTGACGATCCCGGACACCCGCGCCTGTCGCGTGCGGATCAGTCCTTCCAGCCCCATGCCGAAATCGGGGCGAAGGATCTCATTGGCGTAGGTCGGGCTGACGGTGGTGATCGCATCGGCGGCCTCCAGCCCGGCCTTCAGATAGCCGACGCCGCCGTAATATTCGACGCCATCGACCGCGAAGGCGCGATCGGGCAGCCCCAGCGAGGCGAAGATGCCGGCGTCGTAACGGCCCTGGAACGCGATATTGTGGATCGTCATCACCGAGCGTGCCGCCCACCCGCCGGCGGGGGCGAAGCGCAGATAGGCGGGGGCCAGCCCGCTCTGCCAATCGTGCGCGTGCAGGACGTCGAACCGGAAGCCCTTGACCGCGCCCGAGGCCAGATCGGCCGCCGCGCGCCCGAACGCCGCGAACCGCCGCCAATTGTCGTCCCAGTCGCGCCCCGACGGATCGCCATACGGCCCGCCCTCGCGCGCGAAATAGCCCGGCGCGTCGAGGACCAGCAACTTGTGCCCGCCGAGCGTTCCCGACAGCAACCGCGCCGGTGCGCCGAGCAGGTCCGGCCAGTCGTGCAGCACCGTTCCCTCCGCGCCCGGCGCCGCGTCGGCCAGCGCCGCGACGACGCGCGGATAGCCGGGGACGAGCGTCACGACATTGACGTCGTGCGGCGCGAGCGCGGCGGGGAGCGCGCCGACGACATCGCCCAGCCCACCGGTCTTGACCAGCGGATACGCTTCCGACGCGACCGACAGGACCGAGATCGTCATGCCGGTCAGAGCTCCAGCCGGTCGATCATCGGCTGCGTGATGAGGCATACGCCCTTGTCGGTGCGGCGGAAGCGATGCCCGTCGAGCACCGGATCTTCGCCGACCACCAGCCCGTCGGGGATGATGACGCCGCGATCGAGCACCACCTTGCTGAGCCGCGCGTTCCGCCCGATCTTGCAATAGGGCAGCACCACCGCCTCATCGAGGAACGAGAAGCTGTGCGCGCGCACCCCGGTGGACACCAGGCTGCGGTGAACGTTGGCCCCGGAGATGATCGTGTCCCCCGCCACCAGGCTGGAAACCGCCTGCCCGCGCCGCCCCTCTTCGTCATGGACGAACTTGGCGGGCGGGGTCAGCTCCGAATAGGTCCATAGCGGCCATTCGCGATCATACAGGTCGAGCTGCGGCACGACATCGGTCAGGTCGATGTTCGCTTCCCAATAGGCGTCGACCGTCCCGACATCGCGCCAATAAGCGGCGGGTTCCTCGGGCGAGCGGACGCAACTGGCAGAGAAGCGATGCGCATGCGCATGACCGTTCCTGACCAGATAGGGGATGATGTCCTTGCCGAAATCGCGGCTCGACCCCTCCGTCGCGGCGTCGCGGCGCAGTTCCTCGATCAGCAGCTTCGTGTTGAAGACATAGATGCCGAGGCTGGCGAGCGCGACATCGGGCTGGCCGGGGATCGACGGCGGGTCGGCGGGCTTCTCGACGAAATCGACGATGCGATCGTTGCCGTCGACATGCATCACGCCAAAGGCGACCGCCTCCATGCGCGGCACTTCCATGCACGCCACGGTGACGTCGGCACCGCTGTCGCGATGCTGGCGCAGCATGATCTCATAATCCATCTTGTAGATATGGTCGCCGGCCAGGATGACCATATATTCGGGGGCGCTCTCCGCGATGATATCGATATTCTGGTACACCGCGTCGGCGGTGCCCTCATACCATTGGAATTCGCTGATTCGCTGCGAGGCGGGCAGGATATCGAAGCTCTCGTTCCGCTCGGGACGCAGGAAGTTCCAGCCGCGCTGAAGATGTCGGATCAGCGAATGCGCCTTATATTGCGTGGCGACGCCGATACGCCGAATGCCGGAGTTGATCGCGTTCGACAAGGCGAAGTCGATGATCCGGCTCTTTCCTCCAAAATAGACGGCTGGTTTCGCGCGCGTATCGGTTAGTTCCTTCAAACGGCTGCCACGTCCTCCCGCGAGAACATAGGCCATCGCGTCGCGCGCCAGCGGCTGACCTCTGCGTTCATCCACGTCGGGCTCTCCTTCCCTGCATCTTTACTTGTCGTTCATCAGGCGTTAACCATAATGTCATGTCACCGACACCAAAAGGTGCGGGCGATGTCAGTGCGTGCGTAAACAGAACAAGTTGACCGAGAGGATCGCCGATGCACCCCGCCTGCCAGCCCCGTTCCGCCGACGGTTTGATCCGTGGCGTCGCCTGCGCGCTCGTTCCGTCGCTGCTCGCCTGGGGCGCGATCATCGCATTGGTGGGCCGGATGGTCTGAGCGGCGGCGATCACGCCTCCGCATCCCATTCCAGCATCACCGTCGCCAATGGCGGCAGCGTGACATCGGCGTGGCCGCCCTGCGCGACCACGCCGCCCAGATTGCCCAGCCCCGAACCCCAGTAATCGTGTGCGTCGGAGTTCAGCACCTCGCGCCAGCGCCCGTCATGCGGCAGCGGCACACGGTATGGCATCCGCGCCACCGGGGTCATGTTGACGATCACCGCGATCGGCGCGGCGCCGGGCGCGCTGCGTAGCCAGACGAACACCGAATTGTCGGCATCGTCCCGCACCAGCCAGCGGAACCCCTCCGCCTCGCAATCGCGGGCGTGGAGCGCGCGCTTCTCGCGATAAAGCCGGTTGAGATCGCGGACCAGCTTGCGCACGCCATCATGCGCGGAGGAATTGAGCAGATCCCAGTCGAGGGCGCGCTCCTCACTCCACTCGGCGCGCTGCGCGAACTCCTGCCCCATGAACAGCAGCTTCTTGCCGGGATAGCCCCACATCATCGCATAATAGGTGCGCAGATTGGCGAATTTCTGCCAATCGTCACCGGGCATCTTCGTCAGCATCGACCCCTTGCCGTGCACGACCTCGTCATGGCTGATCGGCAGGACGAAATTCTCGTCAAAGGCATAGACCAGCCCGAAGGTGATCGCATCGTGATGGTGCTTCCGATGGATCGGCTCGCGCGCCATGTACTTCAGCGTGTCGTGCATCCACCCCATGTTCCACTTGAACCCGAAGCCCAGCGCGGTGCGCGGTGCCTCGTCATACGCGGGGGCGGAGACGCCGGGCCAACTGGTTGACTCCTCGGCGACGGTGAACACGCCGGGGTGGCGGGCATAAAGCGCGCGGTTGGCGGCGCGCATGAAGTCGACCGCCTCCCAATTCTCCCGCCCGCCCTCGGGATTGGCGATCCATTCGCCATCCTTGCGCGAATAGTCACGGTACAGCATCGATGCGACCGCATCGACGCGCAGCCCGTCGACATGATAACGTTCCGCCCAGAACAGCGCGTTGTTGACCAGGAACGCGGACACCTCGCGCCGCCCGAAATTGTAGATCGCGGTGTTCCAGTCGGGATGATAGCCGAGCCGCGGATCGTCATGCTCGTACAGCGCGGTGCCGTCGAACCGCGCGAGGCCGTGCGCGTCCACCGGAAAGTGTGCGGGCACCCAGTCGAGCAGCACGCCCAGCCCGGCGCGGTGCGCGCCATCGACGAACCGTGCGAAGCCCTCGTGATCGCCGAACCGCGCGCTCGGCGCGTAGAGGCCGGTCGTCTGATACCCCCAGCTCGGATCATAGGGGTGTTCGGAGATCGGCATGAACTCGACGTGCGTGAACCCCATCGACACCGCATAGGGGATCAGCCGTTCGGCCAGCGCGTCCCATGACAGGAACCAGCCGTTCTCGTCACGCTGCCAACTGCCGGCATGGACCTCGTAGATGCTGATCGGCGCGCGGCGCGGGTCGACCGAGGCCCAGGCCTCGCGGTGCGCGGCGTCGCCCCATTCGTGCGCCATCGGCGCGGTGGTGAGCGAGGCGGTCTTCGGGCGCAGTTCGGCGGCGAAGGCGTAAGGGTCCGCCTTCAGCGGCTGCGCCACGCCGTCCGGGCCGGTGATCGCGAACTTATAGCCTCGTCCCGCGCCGAGATCGGGGAGGAAGATCTCCCACACGCCGGTGTCGTTGCGGCGGCGCATCCCGTGGCGGCGCGCGTCCCAGTCGTTGAAGTCGCCGACCACCGCGACCCGGCGCGCGTTGGGCGCCCAGACCGCGAAATGCACGCCCTCCGCCCCTTCGTGGACGATCAGGTGCGCGCCGAGCTTGTCGTGAAGGCGGAAGTGCGTGCCCTCGTTCATCAGGAAATCGTCGGTGGGGCCGAGGACCGGGCCGAAGCTGTACGGATCGGTTACCCACCATTCGACGCCGCCGCCCTGCGCGACGTAGCGCAGCGGTTGCGGATCGCCCGCGATCACGCCCTCGAACAGGCCGCGATCGTCGACGCGCGCGAGCGTGCCCAGCACACGCCCGTCGAGCGTGCGCGCGGTCGCGGTCTCCGCGCCCGGGATCCAGACGCGCGCGAACGTGCCGTCCGGCCCGGCATGCGGCCCGAGCAGCGCGAAGGGATCCTCGTTGGTGCCGTCCAGCAGCGCGTCGATCGCGGCGGCCGGCGGCTTCACTTCACGCCCCAGATCTCATGCGCATATTCGCCGATCGTGCGGTCCGAGGAGAACCAGCCCATGTTCGCGACGTTGTGGATCGCGGCGCGGTTCCATCCGTCGCGGTCGCCCCAGCGGCGATCAACCTCGCGCTGCGCGGCGGCATAGGCGTCGAAATCGGCCGCCACCATGAACCAGTCATGGTCATAGAGGCCGTTCATGAGATCGCGGTAGCGGTTGTGGTCATCGGGAGAGAACACCCCGGAGGCGATCGCGTTCACCGCCTGCGCGAGTTCCGCCGAATTTTCGATGACCTCGCGTGGGTTATACGCCCCGGCCCGCTTCGCCGCGACCTCGTCGGCGGTCAGCCCGAAGATCACGATATTGTCCGCCCCCACATGGTCGCGGATCTCGACATTGGCGCCGTCGAGCGTGCCGATCGTCAGCGCGCCGTTCAGCGCGAACTTCATGTTGCCGGTGCCCGACGCCTCCATGCCGGCGGTCGAGATCTGTTCGGAAAGGTCGGCGGCGGGCACCATCCGCTCGGCAAGGCTGACGTTGTAATTGGGGACGAACGCGACCTTCAGCAGCCCGCCGATCGACGGGTCGGCATTGACGCGGCGCGCGACGTCGCCGGCCAGCTTGATGATCAGCTTCGCCTGGTGATAGCTCGACGCCGCCTTGCCCGCGAACAGCTTGACGCGCGGTGTCCAGTCGCGCTCGGGATGGCTGCGGATCTGGTCGTACAGCGCCACCGTCTCGATGATGTTGAGCAACTGGCGCTTGTATTCGTGGATGCGCTTGATCTGGACGTCGAAGATCGCCGACGGATCGAGCCGGACGCCCATGTCGGCGCGCAGATATTCCGCCAGCGCGACCTTGTTCGCGCGCTTCACCCCCTCGAACCGCGCGCGGAACGCCGCGTCGTCGGCGAAGCGCGCCAGCTCCGACAGCGCCTCGGCATCGTCGGTGAAGCGATCGCCGATCGCCTCGGTGATGAGCGCGGTCAGCCCCGGGTTGCATTCCTGCAGCCAGCGGCGCGGGGTGATGCCGTTGGTCTTGTTGTTGATCCGCTCTGGAAACAGGTGGTGCAGATCGGAGAAGACCGTCGTCTTCATCAGGCTGGTGTGCAGCGCCGCGACGCCGTTGACGCTGTGCGACCCGGCGAAGGCGAGATTGGCCATGCGCACGCGCCGTTCGCCACCCTCGTCGATCAGGCTGATCGCGGCGATCGCGCGATCGTCGACCCCCTCCACCTTGCGCGCGGCGCGCAGCAGCTTGGCGTTGATCGCATAGACCAATTGCATGTGGCGCGGCAGCAACCGCTCGAACAGCGGCAGCGGCCAGCTTTCCAGCGCCTCGGGCAGCAACGTGTGGTTGGTGTAGCCGAACGTCGCCTGCGTGATCTCCCACGCCTCGTCGAAGCCCAGGCCGTGATCGTCGAGCAGCAGCCGCATCAACTCCGCCACCGACACCGCCGGATGCGTGTCGTTGAGCTGGATCGCGGCGCGCGTCGGCAGGGTGCGGATGTCGCCGAAATACTGGACGTGGCGGCGCACGATGTCCTGGATCGAGGCGGAGGAGAAGAAATACTCCTGCCGCAGCCGCAGTTCCTGCCCGGCGGCGGTCGAATCGTTGGGATAGAGGACGCGCACCAGCGTCTCGGCGCGCAACTGATCCGCCATCGCGCCCTGGAAATCGCCGCGATTGAACGCGTCGAGCCGGAAGGGATCGAGGCTGCGCGACGTCCATAGCCGCAGCGTGTTGACGCGTCGTCCCCGCCAGCCGACCACCGGCGTATCGACCGCCATCGCCTCGACCAGCTCGCCCGGCTTCCACGTCACCGCGCCGCTCTCGTCGCCGTGCACCTCGCCCCCGAAGCCGATCGCATAGGCGCTCTCGCGGCGGCGGAACTCCCACGGGTTGCCGTATTGCAGCCACGTCTCCGGCAGCTCGACCTGCCAGCCGTCGTCGATCCGTTGCCGGAACATGCCGTTCACATAGCGGATGCCATAGCCGTAGGCGGGCAGGTCGAGCGTCGCGAGGCTCTCCATGAAGCACGCCGCCAGCCGCCCCAGGCCGCCGTTGCCGAGCGCGGCGTCGGGCTCGATTTCCTCGAGCGCGGCGAGATCGACGCCCAGCTCGCTCAAGGCGGTCCGCACCTCGTCGCGCGCGGAAAGGTTGGCGAGCGTATCGCGCAGCAGCCGTCCGATGAGGAATTCGAGGCTGAGGTAATAGACACGCTTCGCCCCGGCGGCGTGCGCGGCCTTGGTGGACACCATCCAGCGCTCGATGATCTCGTTGCGCACGGTCAGGATCGTCGCCGCCAGCCAGTCGTGCGGGCGGGCGGCCTGTTCGTCCTTGCCGATCCGATGCACCAACGTGTCGAGGATGTTGAGCGCCAGCGCGCCCCGTGGTCGCACGACATCGGAATCGGTCACGGCAGCCCCCTTGTTGGTCACCGCAAATGCCTAGGCGGTCGCGACCCCGCCAGCAACGGGTTCCTCCGCCGAAACGGCCGCCCGCCCGCGATAGGCCTGCACGTCGAGCGCGGCGCCAAGCAGGAAGGCATAGACGCTGAGCCAAAGCCACGTCAGCGCGACGATGATCGCGCCCAGCGAACCATAGGTCGCGCCGTAATTGCCGAAATTGGCGACATAGACGCTGAAACCCGTCGTCGCGACCAGCCAGACGATCGTCGCGGCGACCGTCCCCGGCGTCGCCCAGCGCAGGCGGGCGTGGTGACGATAGGGCCCGAACCGGAAGAGCAGCGACGCACCGGTGATGACGAGCATCGCCAGCAGCGCATAGGTCGCGATGCGGATCAGCGCGAGCACGACGCCCGGGAACCACGGGATCAGCGTTCCGACGAACGCCACCACCGCGCTGGCGGCGATGCCGACGAAGATCAGCAGGATCCCGCCCAGCACGATCGCGAACGAGGTGAGCGTCCAGACCAGGAACCCGCGCTTCTCCTTCACCTCGTAGGCGACGTTCAGCGCGGTCATCATCGCGGTCGCGGCCTTGCTGCCGCCGTAGAGCGCGATCAGCAGCGCGACGATCAGCCCCAGCCCCTTGCGCCCCTGCGACCCGGAGGTGACGATATCGAGCTGTTGCCCGATCAGCGCCGCGACGTCCGACGGCAAGGTGGTGAACAGCGCGCGGATATCCTCCTGCACGGTCGCGGCATCGGCGAACAGCCCGTAGGTGAACACTGTGACCGCCAGGATCGGCGCGATCGAGGAAATGATGTAGAACGCCGCGCCCGCCGCGATCAGCCCGAGATTGTCGTCGTTGGCGGCGGTGTAGGCCGCCTTCATCTGGCCCCACCAGTCACGCCGGAAGGATCGCCAGAGATCGGCGGAGGACAAGTCGATCTTCATGACGGGCGAACGCAGCGCGGCGGCGGAGGCTCCCCGCCGACCGCATAGCCTCGATCAGGCGCGCGCCGCATCGCCGCGCGGATCAGCCGGCGGTGCTGACGCGCCAGATCGTGTTGCCGACATCGTCCGCCACCAGCAACGCGCCGGTCTTGTCGGTCACGACCGCCACCGGGCGACCGTGCGCCTCCTGCTTGTCGTTGACGAAGCCGGTCAGCACGTCGACCGGCTTGACGCCCTTGGTCGGCCAGCCGCTGGCATCGAAGGGCACGTACACCACCTTGTAGCCCGACAGCGGCTTGCGGTTCCACGAGCCGTGCTCACCGATGAACGCACCGCGCGCGAAGCGGTCGCCCAGCTTCGCATCCGCCGCGAAGGTCAGGCCCAGCGCGGCCACGTGCGGCCCCAGCGCATAATCGGGACGCTTCGAATATTGCTGCAATTCCGGGTTCTTGGGCTGGACGCGCGTGTCGACATAGCCGCCCCAATAATACCAGGGCCAGCCGAAGTTGTCGCCCAGCTCCACCGCAGTCAGATAATCGGGCACCAGATCGGAACCGAGCATGTCGCGCTCGTTCACCACCGTCCACAACCGGTTCGTACCCGGCACCAGCGCCATGCCGTTGGCGTTGCGGATCCCGCTGGCGAAGACGCGGAACTGCTTGCGATCCGGGAAGACCTGCAGGATCGCGGCGCGATTGCGTTCGGCGTCCAGGCCGTTCTCGGCGATGTTCGAGGCCGAACCGACCGAGAGATACAGCGTCTTGCCATCCTCCGCGACGATCACGTTGCGCGACCAGTGGTTGGCACCGCCCGGATAGGTGACGACCGTCTCGGGCTTCGCGGTGATCTTTGTCTCGCCATCGCGATACGGCACGCGGACGAGCGCGTCGGTATTGGCGATGTACAATTGTCCATTCAGCAGCGCCATGCCCGACGGCGAGTTGAGCCCGGTGATGAACGGGGTCTTCAGCTCCGCCACGCCATCGCCGTTGGCATCGCGCAGCAGTGTGATGCGATTGGCCGAGGCGACGCCGGCGCCGACCTTGCCCATCACGTGCCGCATCACCCAGCCCTTGATCCCGCCGCCCGAGCGCGGCGGCGAGTTGGTCTCGGCGACCAGCACGTCACCGTTGGGCAGGCGATACAGCCAGCGCGGATGATCCAGCCCGGTCGCGAAGGCCGCCGCCTTCAGCCCCGCCGCCGCCGTGGGCGCCTCGCCGGCCTTCCAGCCGATCGGATCGGCGGTCTCGACGGTCGGCAGCACCTGCTCGCGCGGCTGGGTGATGTCGGGGCGCGCCCCGGCGACCGCCGCGACATCCAGCCGCGCCGTATCGGGACGCGACAGATACAGGAACACCGCGACGCCGAGGGCGATCAGCAGGCCGATGACGGCGAGGACGTGTTTGCGCATGGCGTCCGATGTAGGAGAACGGGCGGCACGACGCCACCGCGTTCCTCCGAATAGTTACGCACACGCCAGGCACGACCCCGATGACGGCCGTCGATCAGTCCTCCACATCCTCGGGCACCGGCACCGGCGGGTGAAGGCGCAGGCGGTTGATGCGGCGCTCGTCCGCGTCGGTCACCTCGATCCGCCACCCGCTGGGGTGATCGATGCACTCGCCCGCCTCCGGCACGCGCCCGGCAAGCACGGCAGTAAGTCCACCGATCGTGTCGACGTCGCTTTCCGCCGCGGCCAGCCGCGCGTCGACCGTCTCGCCGACGTCCTCCAGCTCGACCCGCGCATCCGCGTCCCACGCCCCGCCGTCGAGCGGGATCAGCAGCACCTCGGGCGCCTCGTCATGCTCGTCCTCGATCTCGCCGACGATTTCCTCGATCAGATCCTCGATCGTCACCAGCCCCTCGGTGCCCGAATATTCGTCGAGCACCACCGCCAGATGGATGCGCGACTGGCGCATGTCGGCCAGCAGGTCGAGCGTACCGCGACTCATCGGCACGTACAGCGGCTGACGAATCAGCGCCGCGATCGATTCCGGGGGCTGCCCGCCGGCGGCGAGGATCGCGAACACGTCCTTCAGGTGCACCATGCCGACCACATGGTCGAGGCTGCCGCGATAGACCGGCAGGCGGCTGACCCCCGCTTCGGCGAACACCTGCACCAGATGGTCGAAGGTGGTCGCCTCCTCCACCGCGATCATGTCGGCGCGCGGTACGCCGACGTCGCCGGCATCGCGCTCGCTGAAATGCAGCAGGTTGCGCACCATCTGCCGCTCCAGCGGGGTCAGGTCGCCCTTGATGTCGGGGGCGGGATCTTCCTCGTAGCGGTCGATCGCCTTCTCCAGCAATTCGCGCAAGGTGGCCTCGCGCGGCTCGCCGAAGATCATGTTGCGCAGCCCGCTCCAGATGCCGCTCTCATGGTGCTCGCCGCCGTTCGCGGCGCTACTTCGGTCTTCGGCCATGGCCGTGGTGTTCAATCCTCGCGAATCAGATAGGGGTCGGCGATGCCCAGATCGGCCAGGGCGTCGCGCTCGATCTGCTCCATCGCGTCCCCCTCGTCGTCGGTCATATGGTCATAGCCTAGCAGATGCAGGCAGCCATGCACCACCAGATGCGAGAAATGATCCGCCGCCGTAATGTTCCGCTCCGCCGCCTCGCGCTCGCACACGCCATGCGCCAGCACGATATCGCCGAGCAGGACCTCGCCATCGTCGCTGTTCTGCGTGACGGTGTCGATCAGATCGGGCTGGACCATCGGGAAGGACAGGACGTTGGTCGGCTTGTCCTTGTCGCGATATTGTCGATTGAGCGTCCGCACCTCCTCGTCGCTGGTCAGCCGCACGCTGATCTCGACATGCGCGGGCGTGGTGAGCAGATCCCCATGCGGCGTTTTGGCGATCGCGGAGCGCGCGGCGGCGAGCGCCCGCGCGTCCCAGCCGGCATCGGGCCACGGGTCTTCGCGGGTCAGTTCGATGTGGATCATGTCAGGCGAGGTCCGTCTGGGAGAAATCGTTGCCCTTGTAGAGCAGGCGCGCGGCATGGGTCTTGGCACAGGCATAAGCGAAACAATCGCCCATGTTGAGCTGCGCGGGGTGTCCGGTGCCCTTGCCGTACCGCTCGAAGGCGATGAGCGCTGCCTGCGCTTCGTTCTCGCCGATCGGCACCATCGCAAAGCTGTTCGCGCGCGCCACGCGATCCACGATCACCCGCGCCTCGGCAGCCGGGATATCGAGCCGCAATCGAGTGGCGGCCACGCTTTCCCATTGCGCCATCGGCGACCAGTACCGGACAGTTTCCTCGTCCATCCGCGCCGCGTGATGTTCCCAATCGGGTTCGCGTACCGATAACGCCACGATGACCGAGGCGTCCACGAACCAGCTCACAATCCCCCCGACAGGTCGTCATAAAATGCCTTGTCGGCGATAGGACCGCGTGGGACTGGCAATGGATGCCGCTCCCACAGCGCCAGCATTTTCTCGCGCGTCGAGCGACGATCCACGTCATCAAGTTCGCGCTGTAACGCCAGTTTGACCGCAGCCGTCTTGGTCAGGCCCCGACGTTGCGCGAGTTCCTCGGCCAGCGCGTTGGTTTCGGGATCCTTGATGTACAGCGATGCCATCACCTACGCTCCGTATATCCCATATGTCTGGCAGGGATATCCCGTCACGTCAACCAGCCACCCCCTCATACGCTTCCACGATCCGCCCGACGATCGGATGGCGGACGACGTCGGCGGCGGTGAAGCGGCACAGCGAGATCCCCTCCACCCCCTCCAGCCGCGTCGTCGCATCGGCGAGACCGCTCGCCTTGACGCCGCCGGGAAGGTCGGTCTGGTTCGGATCGCCGCAGATCACCATCCGGCTGTTCTGGCCGAAGCGGGTCAGGAACATCTTCATCTGCGCCGGCGTGGTGTTCTGCGCCTCGTCGAGGATCACGAAGGCGTCGCCCAGCGTCCGCCCGCGCATGAACGCGATCGGCGCGATCTCGATCTCGCCGCTGGCGATCCGTCGCTCGACCTGTTCGGCGGGCAGGCAATCGTACAGCGCGTCATAGAGCGGACGCAGGTACGGATCGACCTTCTCCTTCATGTCGCCGGGCAGGAAGCCGAGCCGCTCGCCCGCCTCGACCGCCGGGCGCGACAGGATCAGCCGCTGTACGCTGCCCGCGATCAACTGCGCCACCGCCTGCGCGACCGCGATATAGGTCTTGCCCGTGCCCGCCGGCCCCAGCGCGAAGATCATGTCGTGCGTCGTCAGTTCGCGCATGTAATGCGCCTGCGCAGGGGTGCGCGGCACGATCGTCTTCTTGCGCGTGCGGATCATCACCGAGGGTGCGGCGCTGCGCTCGGTCGAGATGATCCCGTCCAGCACCGGCTCCGCCGCCATTGCGATCGAGGCATCGACGAGGCCCGTGTCGACCTCCTCGCCGCGCTGGATGCGCGCGTAGAGATCGTGCAGCACGTCGCGCGCCAGCGCCACCTGCTCGGCGGTGCCCTCCAGCCCGACACGATTGCCGCGCGCCGTGATATACACCCCCAGCCGGTTCTCCAGCGCCACCAGATGTTGATCGTACTGGCCGAACAGGCGGCTCAGCAATTGCGGGCGATCGAAGACGACCTCGGCGCGCGAACGCTCGCCAGCGTGGGCGGGGACGGGTTTACGGCTCATGCGGCTCCTGTGGCGATGGGCAACGCGCGGCGACCATCGCCACAGGGGCGAGATAGGTGCGGCGCGTGACGGCACAATGGCATCGCCAGGAGTGTGGCAGGGGATGGAAGCGCCGGGAAGGCGAAATCGTGCCACCTACGCTCGTCATTGCGAGCGAAGCGAAGCGATGACGTGAGGCGCTACGCCGCCGCCAGCGCCCGCACCTCCCCCGTCAGCGACAGCGGCCCCGCCTCCACCAGCGTCACGTCCAGCATATCCCCGATCGCATGCGGCCCGACGACATGCACCGATTGCAGCCACGGCGACTTGCCCAGCCATTGCCCGTCACGCTTGCCCTTGCGCTCGATCAGCACGCGGCACGTCCGCCCGACCGACGCGGCATTGAACGCCGCCTGATCGCGCTGGAGCGCTGCCTGCAACCGCTGCAACCGCTCGTCCATCACCTCAGGCGCGACCTGTTCGCCCAGCGTCGCCGCCGGCGTGCCCGGGCGCGGCGAATATTTGAAGCTGTACGCCTGCGCATAGCCGACCGCGTCGACGAGCGAGAGCGTCTCGGCGAACTCCGCCTCGGTCTCGCCGGGGAAGCCGACGATAAAATCGCCCGACAGCGCGATATCGGGTCGCGCGGCGCGGATCCGGTCGAGCAGCCGCAGGTAACCGTCGCGCGTATGCTGGCGGTTCATCGCGCGCAGCACGCGGTCGTTGCCGGCCTGCACCGGCAGATGCAGGAACGGCATCAGCGTCTCGACGTCGCGATGCGCGTCGATCAACCCCTGCGCCATGTCGTTGGGATGGCTGGTGGTGTAGCGGATCCGCGCCAGGCCGGGGATGCGATCCAGCGCACGGATCAGATCGTGCAGCCCGCGCCCGTCACCATCGGTCCAGGCGTTGACGTTCTGACCCAGCAGCGTGATCTCGCGCGCGCCGGCATCGACCAGCGCCTTCGCCTCGTCGACGATCGCCGCGAACGGCCGGCTGATCTCCGCGCCGCGCGTGTAGGGCACGACGCAATAGGTGCAGAATTTGTCGCACCCCTCCTGCACCGTCAGGAACGCGCCGGGCGCGACCTGCCGGCGCGCGGGCAGGCTGGCGAACTTCGAGACCAGCGGCATGTCCGTGTCCAGCGCGGGCTGGCCGGCGGCGGCATCGGCGACCAGCTTCGGCAGGTTGTGGTACGCCTGCGGCCCGACCACCACATCCACCTTCGCCCGGCGCACGATCTCCTCGCCCTCGGCCTGCGCGACGCAGCCGGCGACCGCGATCATCGGCGCGCGACCTTCCGCGCCCGCGACCTTCCTGAGACGGCCGATGTCCGAATAGACCTTTTCGGTCGCCTTCTCGCGAATGTGGCAGGTGTTGAGCACGACCAGATCGGCGGCGATCGCATCGTCGGTCGCGGTCATGCCCTGCGCGGCCATCAACTCGGCCATGCGTTCGCCGTCATAGACGTTCATCTGGCAACCGAACGACTTGACGTGGAAGGTCTTGGGTGGGGTCTTGGTGGCGGCGGACATGGTGCGCGCCTTAGCCGAAACCCCTCTGGCTGACCAGCGCGGCGACGCCGCGCGGCTCAGCGCTGCGTGCGCAGATAGGCGATCAGATCGGCCCGGGTGAGCGGATCCCGGACGCCGGCGAACGCCATCGTCGTCCCCGGCACCGTCGCACGCGGGTTCGCCAGCCACGGATCGAGCCGCTCCGCGCTCCATAGCCCGCCGTGCGCCTGCAATGCGTCGGTATAGCCGAAGCGCGGGCGGTTCTGCGCGACCGGCGCGCCGAACACGCCGTGCAGATTCGGCCCGTTGCGATCGGCGCCGCCCGCCGCGATCGAGTGGCAGGCGGCGCACTGTCCGAATTGCCGTCGACCCGCATCGGCATCGGCGATGCGCATCACCTGCGCGAACGTCGGGTTCGGGCCCAGCCTGGCGCGGCGCGCGGCGTCGTCGCCACCGCCCGAACACGCCGCCAGCGCCACGGCCGCGAGGAGCGCCGACGCCCTCACCACACCGCCGCGATCCGCGCGCGCGCCTCCGCCGCGATCGCCTTGCGATCGCCCGTCGGCGCGAAGGGCGCGAGGAAGTGCAGGGTCGCGACGAAGGTGCCGCGCCGCCCCAGCACGCGGGTCGCATGCGACGCGCCATGTTCGTCGCCGACCCAGGCAAGATCGGCGGTGGCGTCGCCATAGTCGATCCGCACGGGCTGCACCATCACGCCGGGCGGTGGGGGAACGAGCGCGGCGAGCAGCCCGGCCTTGAACGGCGCCAACGTGATGCCGTCACCGGTCGTGCCCTCGGGAAAGATCGTGATCGGTTGCGGCGCGGACAGGCATTCGCGCAGCCGCGCCACCTGGTCGTCGATCCCCATCCGGTCGCCACGCCGGACGAACAACGTCTTGTTGAGCGTGCACAGCCAGCCGACCAGCGGCGCGTCACGCAATTCCGCCTTCGCGACGAACGCGCTGCCGCTCGCGCCCGCCAGCAGCGGAATGTCGATCCAGCTCAGATGATTGGCGAGCAGCACCGCCTCGCGCGTCAGCGGCGTGCCGACCACGCGCACCCGCGCGCCGACGATCCGCGCGACCCAGCCGAGGAAACGCGGCGGCCAGGGCGAACGCGCACCGACAAGTCGCCACGATCCGTGCAGCACCAGCGCCAGGGCGAGCGCCGCGACCAGCGCGATCAGCCGCCCCACCGCGCGGGCGTTCACGCCTCAGTCCTTGCGCAGCGCGACGCCGTACAATTCCATGCGATGATCGACCAGCCGGAAGCCCAGCCGCTCGGCGATCGCCTTTTGCAGCAGCTCCAGCTCGGGATCGACGAACTCGATCACCTTGCCGGTCTCCACGTCGATCAGGTGATCGTGATGCGCCTCGGGCGACGGCTCGTAACGGGCCCGGCCATCACCGAAATCGTGGCGGTCGAGAATGCCCGCCTCCTCGAACAACCGCACCGTGCGATACACGGTGGCGATCGAGATGCCGGGATCGATCGCGGAGGCGCGGGCGTAGACCTTCTCGACGTCGGGATGATCCTCCGCCTCCGACAAGACACGCGCGATCACGCGGCGCTGTTCGGTGATGCGCAGGCCCTTTTCGTGGCACAGCGCTTCGAGATCGATCTTGCGAGGCATGACCAGCTCCCTACCGCCTTTCGCTTGTTGCGAAAAGCGCTACCGACTCGCAATTGGATCAACCCGGATCAGTCGCGCAGCGACCGGCGATAGGTATGCGCGTCGAAGCTGACGCCGTCGCGCCCGCGATAATAGCCGCGCCGCACCCCCGCCTGGAGGAAGCCGTGCGCGGCATATAATGCGATCGCGGGATTGTTGGCGCGCACCTCCAGGTGCAGCGTCGCGACGCCGCGCCCCTCGCATTCCGCGACCACCCCGCGCAGCAGCGCCGCGCCCACCCCGGTGCGGCGCACCGCCGGATCGACCGCGATCAGCAGAAGCTCGGCCTCGTCCATGATCGCGCGGACCAGCGCGAAGCCGACCACCACGTCGTCGATGCGCGCCAGCGTCAGCCACACCCCGGGCATGGCCATGATCCCGATGCACTGGCTGCGGGTCCATGCCTCGCCATAGCGCGGGTCGAACGCGGCGGCCATGATGCGATCGACTTCCTCGGCGTCGGTCGCGCCGCCGGTCGCCAGCTCGATCAGCCGCACGCGCGTGGTCATGCGGTGGCGGGGGCCGCCGTCACCGGCAGTTTCGCGTCGGGCGCGCGGCCGTAGAAGGGCACGGGCGGAAACGCGCGCGCCTCGGCGGGAAGCAGCAGCGCGTGGCGCGCATCGGGAAGCGCATCGGCGCCCGCCACCTCCGCGTCGAGCGCGCTCAGCCAGCGGACACCCGATCCGATCACGCGGCGTCCCGCCAGCGCCGCCAGCGCCGCCGCCGGGGTCAGCGAGCGCGGCGCATCGAGCGCGACGAAGGGAGCGACAAAACCCTGCATGAAGACCTCACCGTGCCCGCCTTCCATCACCACCGCAAGCGGGCGCGGATCGTCGGCCAGCGCCGCTGCCGCGACCAGCGACGGCGCGCCATATCCCGCGATCGTCGCGCCCCAGCCGAACGCCAGCGCGCGCGCCGCCGCGATGCCCACCCGGATACCGGTGAAGCTGCCCGGCCCGACGTCGACCAGCACGCGATCCGCGCGCCCGCCGCCGGGCAGCGCGGCGACCATCGGCACCAGCCGCTCGGCATGGCCCCGCCCGACCACGTCATGCGCGTGCGCGATCAGCCGATCGTCCTCGAACAGCGCGACCGAACAGGCGGCGGTCGCGGTGTCGATCACCAGCGTGCGCATCAGGCGATACGATTGAACAACTCGAACCCCGGGCGCGGATGGCGCGGGTGGAGCGTCGCGGTATCGCCATAGCCCAGCGTGGCGATGAAATTGGCCCGCACGTCGGGCGTGTCGGCGAAGAACGCCTTGTCGACCGCGCCGGCGTCGAAGCCGGACATCGGCCCGACATCCAGCCCCAGCGCCCGCGCGGCGAGGATCAGATACCCGCCCTGGAGCGACGAATTGCGGAACGCCGACGCCTCGCGCAGTTCACGATTGCCGTCGAACCAGCTCTTGGCATCGACATGCGGATAGAGCGTCGGCAGGTGTTCGTGGAATTCCACGTCCATGCCCAGGATCACGCTGACCGGCGCCTTCAGCACCTTGGCCGCGTTGGTCTCCGAACAGGCGGCGGCCAGCTTCTCCTTGGCCGCGTCCGACACGCACCACACCAGCCGCGCGGGCAGCTGATTGGCCGAGGTCGGCCCCATCTTCATCAATTCCCAGATGGCGTGCAGCTTGTCCTCGCCCACCGGTTCGTCGCGATAATGATTGAAGGTGCGCGCGGTGCGGAACAACTGGTCGAGCGCGGCATCGTCGAGCGGGGCGGTCATCGAAAACTCCGTATGTCGGGGAAGCGGGACGCGTCAGACGGCGCGGACCTCGGTGACCTCTGGCACGTAATAGCGCAGCAATTGCTCGATGCCGTTCTTCAGCGTCGCGCTGGACGACGGACAGCCCGCGCACGCGCCCTGCATGCGCAGGAACACCTTGCCCTTGTCGAAGCCGCGATAGACGATGTCGCCGCCGTCATTGGCCACCGCCGGGCGAACGCGCGTGTCGATCAGTTCCTTGATCTGCGCGACGATATCGGCGTCGGCGGGATCCTCGGCGAAGCTTTCCTCCTCCGCCGGCACGCTGAACCCCGCGCCGCCGGTGCGGAACAGCGGCATCTGCGCGGTGAAATGATCCATCAGGATCGCCAGCACGTCGGGCTTCAGGTCGCGCCATTCCGCGCCCGGCGCAGCGGTGACCGACACGAAATCGCGCCCGAAGAACACGCCGGTGACGTCCCCCAGCCCGAACAGCGCATCGGCCAGCGGGCTGGCCTCCGCCTCCTCGGGGGTGGCGAAGTCGCGGGTGCCGGCATCCATCACGGTGCGGCCCGGCAGGAACTTGAGCGTCGCCGGGTTCGGCGTGGCTTCGGTTTCGATCAGCATGGTGTGCATGTGGCGCGTGGCCGCCGGGCGATCAAGCACGGCATGCGAAAGCGATCGTTTCGCGCCGCATAGATCGGCGTCGCGCGCGCTATCGCTGCCGGAGCGGCGATCGCATCGCGCCACGCACGAGGCCGGCGAGCCACTTGCCCGGATGCCGCAAGGGCCGCTCGAACCGGACCAGCAGCACGACATGCGGGCCGCCCGTGTCGTTCCACACCTCGTGGTCATAAGTGTCGTCGAACAGCAGCGTCTCCCCCGCCGCCCAGCGCACGACGCGATCGTGGACGCGCATCCGCGCGTCGCCGTCGCGCGGCACGACCAGCGCCAGGTGGCAGGTGATGACCCGTTTCGATTCACCGCGCCGCACGGGCACGTGTGCGCCGGGGGGCAGGATCGAGAAGCCGGCCGCGTCCAGCCCCGGGATCCGCGCGATCGCGGCGGCGGTCACGGGGCAGCGGGCCAGCGCGGCGGCGGGGGCGCCACCGGGTTCGCGCAGGGCGACCGATCGCCATCGCCCCGTCGCGTCCCCCGGCCCCGCCACGCCATGCGCCTCGGCCAGGATCTCGCGCCACCGCTCGCGCAGCAGCGCGGTCCAGGCGAAGTCGCGGACGTCGAGCACCGCCTCGTTCGACACCAGCGACGACGCCGCGATCGCGCGATCCAGCGCGCCCCGCACCCGCCGCCCGACGCGGATCGGCCACGATCGGTCGGGAACCACGCCGCCGCGCGGCAGCGCGCGCTGCGGGCGCGACGACAGGGCGCCGGCGGCGGTCATCTTCGCATCGAACGTCATCTTCTGCCTGAGGATCAATCGATTACCCGCCTCCGCGGTGGATGGGGAGGCGCCGCGCCTAGCCGGATATCGCGGCCACAACGTGGCAAGGCGCGGCGAGAGAAAGGCGCGCGGGCGTTGCCGCCGGTCGCGCCGCACCCTACACTCGCGACATGCATCCTTATTCGCGCGCGCTCGCGAAGCCGCTCGTCGCGCTTCTCCTCGTCTCCGTCGCGCTGCCGCTTCCCGCGCAGCAGCGTGCGCGGCGCACGCCCCCGGCCGGTCCGGTCGCCACCCGCGCGGTGCCGACGCAAGCCGCCGCGCCGATCCCGGTCGACACCCGCCCGTGGCTGTTCGCCGATTCGGACATCCCGCCCGACACCAACTGGCACTTCGGCGCGCTGCCCAGCGGGCTGCGCTACGCCGTGCGCCGCAACGCGGTGCCGCCGGGGCAGGTCGCGGTGCGCGTGCGGATCGATGCGGGGTCGCTCTACGAAACCGATGCGGAGCAGGGCTTCGCGCACCTGATCGAGCATCTGTCGTTCCGTGGGTCGAAATACGTCCCCGACGGTGAGGCCAAGCGCGTGTGGCAGCGGTTCGGCGCGACCTTCGGCAGCGACTCCAACGCGTCGACCACCCCGACGCAGACGGTCTACAAGCTCGACCTGCCCGGCGCGACCGACGTGAAGCTGGACGAAAGCCTGAAGATCTTTTCCGGCATGATGGCGGCGCCCGCGATCACCGACGCGGGCCTCGCCGCCGAGCGCCCGGCGGTGCTCGCCGAACAGCGCGAGGCGCCGGGGCCGCAGGTCCGCTATGGCGACGCGCTGCGCCAGACCTTCTTCGCCGGGCAGCCGCTCGCCAGCCGCTCGCCGATCGGCACGATCAAGACGCTGCAGGCCGCCACCCCGGCGACGGTGCAGGCGTTCCACGATCGCTGGTATCGCCCGTCGCGCGCGGTGGTCATCATCTCCGGCGACATCGATCCCGACGTCGCCGCGAAGCTGATCGTCAAGAACTTCGGCGGCTGGCAGGGCAAGGGCGCCAACCCCGCCGACCCGGATTTCGGGACGCCGAAGGCGGGCGAGCCGGTCGCCAGCACGATCGCCGAACCGTCGCTGCCCCCGGTCGTCGCCACCGCCGTGCTGCGCCCGTGGAAATACCAGAGCGACACGATCGTCTTCAACCAGAAGCGGATGGTCGACCAGTTGGCGATGCGCGTCATCAACCGCCGGCTGGAGACGCGCGCGCGCGCCGGGGGCAGCTTCCTCCAGGCGTCGGTCAACCTCGACGACGTGTCGCGCTCCGCCAACGGCACCTTCATGAACGTCATCCCGATCGGCAACGACTGGGAAGCCGCGCTGAAGGATGTGCGCGCGGTGGTCGCCGATGCGATGGCCACCCCGCCGACGCAGGGCGAGATCGATCGCGAACTGGCCGAGTACGATGCCGCGATGAAGAACGACGTCGCCACCGCGCGGGTCGAGGCGGGCGCGAAACAGGCCGATGACATGGTCAGCGCGCTCGACATCCGCGAGACGGTGGCGGGGCCGCAGACGAGCTACGACATTCTGGTGCAGGCGCGCGCCAAGGGGATGTTCACCCCCGCCGCGATGGTCGAATCCACCAACCGGCTGTTCAAGGGGGACGCGAACCGCGCGCTGGTCAACACGCGCACCGCCGATCCGACCGCGGCGGCACGGCTGGCGGCCGCGATGAAGGCCGACGTGTCGAAGCTGGCGGGCAAGCGGACGCAGCAGGCGGCGGTCGATTTCTCGCGCGTGCCCAAGCTGGGGACGCCGGGCAAGACGGTGTCGCAGGCGCGCGTCGGCGATCCGCCGATGGAGCAGGTGACGTTCGCCAACGGCGTGCGCGCGCTGATCTATCCCAACGGGTCGGAGACCGGGCGCGTCTACCTGCGCGTGCGGTTCGGGCGCGGCTATCAGGCCCTGCCGTCAAACAAGCCGACCCCGGCCTGGGCGGGCGACAATGCGCTGATCGCCAGCGGCATCGGGTCGCTGAACCAGAGCGATCTCGATCAGCTGACCACCGGACGGCGCATGGGGCTGGACTTCGATATCGGGGACGACGCCTTCCTGTTCGGCGCGCAGACCACGCCGGGCGATTATGCCGACAACCTAACGCTGATGGCCGCGAAGCTGGCTGCGCCGCGCTGGGACAAGGCGCCGGTCGCACGTGCGCGCGCGGCGATGCTGGCGGGCTATGCCGGGCTGTCGTCGTCGCCCGACGGCGTGCTGGCGCGCGATCTGGAGGGATTGCTGCGCGACGGCGACCCGCGCTGGGGCCTGCCCACGCTCGACCAGATCGAGAAGCTGGATGCCGCGTCGTTCAAGAAGCTATGGCAGCCGCTGCTGGCGACGGGGCCAATCGAGGTCGACGTATTCGGTGACGTGAAGACCGACGAGGCGATCGCGGCGGTGGCCAAGAGCTTCGGCGCGCTGAAGCCGCGCCGCGCCGACGATCCGCGCTCACCGGACGTGCGCTTCCCCGCGCATGTCGCGACTCCCGTGATCCGCACCCACGACGGCGACGACAACCAGGCGGCGGCGGTGATCGCCTGGCCGACCGGCGGCGGATCGGCGGACCATGCCGAGCAGCGACGGCTCGACGTGCTGGCGGCGGTGTTCGCCGACCGGCTGTTCGATCGGTTGCGCTCGGTCGCGGGCGCCAGCTACTCGCCCAGCGCGCAAAGCCAGTGGCCGGTGGGCCAGCCGGGCGGCGGTCGCCTGATCGCGATCGGCAAGGTCGCGCCCGACAAGGTGCCGCTGTTCTTCCAGCTCTCGCGCCAGATCGCCAGCGAGCTGGTGTCCACCCCGGTGAGCGAGGACGAGCTGCGCCGCACGATCGTGCCGATGCTGCAATATATGGCGCGCGCGTCGTCGGGGAATCAGTTCTGGCTGCTCCAGACCAGCGGCGGCACGTTCGATCCGAAGCGGATCGAGGCCAGCCAGACGTTGGTCGGGGACTTCACGACGATCACCCCGGCATCGCTGCAGGCGACGGCGGCGAAGTATCTGAAACCGGAAAAGGACTGGACGATGGCGGTCGTACCGAAGGCGGCCGCCGCCGCGAAGTAGACGTCGTTACGGACCAGCCGGCCCCGACGAGGCGTCGCGGGTGTCGACGGGCCGGGCGGTTGACGCACATGTCGTCATCGCGCGCGTAGCGAAGCAATCCAGTGCGTCCTGATCCGTCCCTGGATTGCTTCGCTACGCTCGCAATGACGGCGCCTTGGAAACGGGCGCTCGGCGGCTACGCCAGCAGCTTCGGCCCGTCCTTCTGCAACTTGGCGCGCAACTGCTCACCGAACATGCCGAGCAGCCCCGGCAGCTCGAACAACGCGTGGACGTTGCGCTCCGCGACGTCGAGCCGCACCGCGACACGCTGTCCCATACCCTCGACCGTGAAGTACATCGTGTCGCCGTCCCAGCGATGTTCGGTCACCTGTCCGCCCGGCAGGTAACCGGCGAGCTTGCCAAGCCCGCCCTCGATCCGCGCGCGCGCGCCGGCGACGCCTAGCTGGTGCGGCAGGTCCACTTCGATCGGCTTGCTCATGCGATCCTTCCATGACGTGTCATGCTGCACCGATACGCCTCGCAACCGTCATCGTCACGCCTTACCTCGCGGGGATGGCTTGCGGTGCCGCGCGCGGCGTCGCAGGACGCGACACGTCACGCCCACCCGCGCGAAGGAAGCCCTGCCCTGTCCTACCGTTCCTCGATCGACGCATTGCCGCGCCGCTATCCGGCGTCGACCGCGCTGCTGCTGGGTGTCGCGGCGGCGTGCGGGTTCGCGCCGCTCCAGCTCTGGTGGCTGGCGATCGCGACGTTCGCGGGATGGATCGCGCTGGTCCACCGTGCGCCGACGCTGCGCCAGGCGATGTGGCGCGGCTATGCGTTCGGGGTCGGGCATTTCACGATCAACGACAACTGGTTTCAGCACGCCTTCACCTTCCAGGACCAGATGCCGCACTGGCTCGGCTATGCCGCGCCGTTCGCGCTGGCGCTGTATCTGGCGGTGTTCCCGTCGCTGTGCGCGGGGCTGGTGTGGCGGGCGCGGCGGGTGCGGATCGATGCGGGGTTCGTGCTGCTGTTCGGCGCATGCTGGATCCTGACCGAGTGGATGCGCAGCTGGCTGTTCACCGGTTATGCGTGGGATCCGCTGGCGGTGATGTGGGTGCCGGTGCAGCCGGTGGCGTGGCTGGCGACGCTGGTCGGCACCTATGCGCTGTCCGGCCTGACGGTGGCGGCGGCGGGGGCGTTGCTGCTCCTGCGGGGACGGCGGCAATTGGTGACGGGCGTTGCGGCATTCGTCGTCCTGACCGTCGCGCAAGCGTTCAGCTACCGCGCATCGCCGCCGCCCGCCGCCGACGACGCGCCGAGGCTCGTGGTCGTCCAGCCCAACGTCCCGCAGGACCAGCGCGGCGAGAGCGATCAGGCGATGATGCTCGCGCGGCTGCTCAAGCTGTCGGGCGCGCCCGGCGCCGCGCCACGGCTGGTGATGTGGCCCGAGGGGGTGATCCGCGACTTCATCGAGGACGATTATCCCTTTTGGGTCTATGGCAACGCCAGCCCGTGGCTGACGCGGACGCGAATGGCATCGGTGCTGGGGCCGCGCGACATGCTGCTGACCGGGGGCACCGCGCTGCAATTCGACAGCAAGGGCGATGTGACCACCGCCAGCAATTCGGTCTTCGCGCTCGATGCGCGCGGGCGGATCCGGGGGCGGTACGACAAGGCGCATCTGGTGCCGTACGGCGAGTATCTGCCGATGCCGTGGCTGCTCAAGCCGCTGGGCCTGTCGCGGCTGGTGCCCGGCGACATGGACTTCGCGCCGGGGCCGGGGGCGGAGACGATGACCGTGCCGGGGTTCGGCGCGATCGGGATGCAGCTCTGCTATGAGATCATCTTCTCGGGCGAGGTCGTCGATCCGGCGCACCGCCCGCGGTTGATCTTCAATCCGTCGAACGACGCGTGGTTCGGAAGCTGGGGTCCGCCGCAACATCTGGCACAGGCACGGCTGCGCGCGATCGAGGAGGGATTGCCGGTGGTGCGCGCGACCCCGAACGGCATTTCTGCGGTGATCGGCGCGGACGGCACGCTGCTCGGCACCGTGGCGCATCATGTCGCCGGGGCGGCGGTGGTGCCGATCCCGCCCGCACACGCACCGACGCTCTTCTCCCGGCTGGGCAATTGGGCGGCGTTGATCGTCGGCGTGCTGCTGACCATCGCCGGATTTGCGTTGCGGCGCCGTTCGCGTTAACGACATAAAGCTATCTTTATATCGTTATCTCCCGGAGCCTCCATGCGTCAGTCGTTCCTCTTCACGTCCGAGTCGGTTTCCGAAGGCCATCCCGACAAGGTCGCCGACCAGATTTCGGATTCGATCGTCGACCTGTTCCTGTCGAAGGATCCGCAGGCGCGCGTCGCCTGCGAGACGATGACCACCACCCAGCTGGTGGTGCTGGCGGGCGAGATCCGCGGCAAGGGCGTGTACGAGAACGATCAGTGGGCGCCGGGCATCGAGGAAGAGATCGAGGCGACCGTCCGCGCGACCGTGAAGCGCATCGGCTACGAGCAGTCGGGCTTCCACTGGAACGAGTTCCGCTTCCTGAACGAGCTGCACGGCCAGTCCGCGCATATCGCGATGGGCGTCGACGAGAGCGGCAACAAGGACGAGGGCGCGGGCGACCAGGGCATCATGTTCGGGTACGCGACCGACGAGACGCCGGGCCTGATGCCCGCCACCTTGTACTACAGCCACAAGATCCTGGAGCGGATGGCCGCCGACCGCCACTCCGGCGCCGCGCCGTTCCTGGAGCCGGACGCCAAGAGCCAGGTGACGCTGCACTATGAGAACGAAAAGCCGGTAAAGGCGACCGCGCTGGTCGTCTCGACCCAGCACGCGCCCGGCTATTGCGAGAAGGGCGACAATGCCGACGCGGCGAAGTACGCCGTGCTGCGCGATTACGTGATGGGCGTGTTCAAGGACGTGCTGCCGGAAGGCTTCATCGACGACGCCACCAAGATCTACATCAACCCGACCGGGCAGTTCGAGATCGGCGGGCCGGACGGCGACGCGGGGCTGACGGGCCGCAAGATCATCGTCGACACCTATGGCGGCGCGGCCCCGCACGGCGGCGGCGCGTTCAGCGGCAAGGATCCGACCAAGGTCGACCGTTCGGCGGCGTATGTCGCGCGCTATCTCGCGAAGAACGTCGTGGCGGCGGGCCTGGCCAAGCGCTGCACGATCCAGCTTTCCTACGCGATCGGCATCGCCGAGCCGCTGTCGGTCTATGTCGACCTGCACGGCACCGGCACCGTCGAGGAGGCGAAGCTGGAGGCGGCGCTGCCGCAGCTCGTCCGCCTCACCCCGAAGGGCATCCGCGAGCATCTGTCGCTCAACAAGCCGATCTATTCGAAGACCGCTGCCTATGGCCATTTCGGTCGCGATGCCGAGGGTGACCTGTTCACCTGGGAAAAGACCGACCTGGTCGACGCGCTGAAGCAGGCCGTGGCCTGATTTTGCCGGGGGCGTTCCGGTGGGACGCCCCTTCGTCGTCATTGCGAGCGTAGCGAAGCAATCCAGGGCGTCCTGGTCCGGCGCTGGATTGCTTCGCCTCGCTCGCAATGACGTTTGGGGCTGCGCACAGACGGCGTGACGTAGCCCCCGCTTTGTTCTACCGCCCTGCCGCATGATCGCGCATCTCAAGGGCATCCTGGCCTCGACCGGCACCGACCATGCGGTGATCGACGTGCACGGGGTCGGCTATCTGGTCGGCGCATCGGCGCGGACGCTGGCCGCGATCGGCCCGGTCGGCGAAGCCGCCACCCTGTTCACCGATATGCTGGTCGCGGAGGATTTCATCCGCCTGGTGGGCTTCGCCAGCGCCGCCGAGCGCGACTGGTTCCGATTGCTGACTGGGGTGCAGGGGGTCGGCGCGCGCGTCGCGCTCGCGATCCTCTCCGCGCTGGAACCCGCCGACATCAGTCGCGCGGTGATGGCGCAGGACAAGGCGACGATCGCGCGCGCCAACGGCGTCGGCCCGAAGCTGGCCGAGCGGATCGTGCGCGAGTTGAAGGACAAGGTGGGCGGCGTGGCGCTGGGGCCGGCAGCGGCGGCGCAGGTCGTGCCCGTGGGCGCGGGCGCCGACGCGGTGTCCGCGCTGCTCAATCTGGGCTTCCGCCCGGCGGAAGCCGCGAGCGCGGTGGCGGCGGCGGAAGAGGAACTGGGCGAGGTCGCGTCGCTGGACGCGCTGGTGCGGCTGGCGTTGCGCAAGGCGGCACGGTAGCGGCGCGCGCTTTCCGTCGCGGGCGACCACCGCGCACGAGCGTGGGACGTCACCCAGGCCCTAACCGGGGTTAAACCTGAACCGCTCGTGCTGAGCCTGTCGAAGCACGTGCCTGGAACACGCCCTTCGACAGGCTCAGGGCGAACGGACGGACAGCGCAACGGCAGTCGCTCACGCTGCTGTCGACGGTCCCGGGTCAGGCTCGGGACCAGACCGGCAAACGTTACGCGCTGGCCGAAGCGCCGCCGCTGCGCCCACGGCCGCGTCCGCCACGGCTGCGACGGGCACCGCCGCCGCCAGCGCTGGCGTTGGCGTAGTTGCGTCCGCCCTGCGCCGAACCCGGGGTCGCGCGCGGCGCGTGGCTCGCCTTCGGGCGGGCCGGGCCGCGTTGCTGACGCGGGCGATCCTCGCGGGGCGCGGGATCGGCACCCATCGTCTTGACGCGCTGTGCCTTGAGCTGCTCGGCCTGCTTCATGAAATCCTCGGGCAGGTCGCTGACCGGGATCTTCTGGCGCGTGACCTTCTCGATATCCTTCAGGTACGGACGCTCGTCGTCCGCGCAGAAGGCGATCGCCTCGCCGCTGCGCCCGGCGCGCGCGGTGCGACCGATGCGGTGGACATATTGCTCGGGCACGTTGGGCAGCTCGAAGTTGAAGACGTGGCTGACCCCCGAGACGTCGATGCCGCGCGCGGCGATGTCGGTGGCGACCAGGATCGGCACCTCGCCCGACTTGAACAGCGCCAGCGCGCGCTCACGCTGCGGCTGGCTCTTGTTGCCATGGATCGCGCTGGCGGCAACGCCATTGCCCGCCAGCAGCTTCACGACGCGGTCCGCGCCGTGCTTCGTGCGGGTGAACACCAGCGCGCGGTCGACGGGCATGTCGCGCAACAGGATCGTCAGCAGCGCCTGCTTTTCCGACTGGTTGCAGAAGATCACCGACTGATCGACGCGCTCCGCGGTGGTGGCGGCGGGCTTGATCGAGACGGTCGCCGGATCGATCAGGAACTGCGACGCCAGATCGCGGATCGCGACCGGCATCGTCGCCGAGAAGAACAGCGTCTGGCGCTTGCGCGGAACCATCCGCACGATCTTCTTGAGCGCGTGGATGAAGCCCAGGTCGAGCATCTGGTCGGCCTCGTCCAGCACCAGGATCTCGATCATCGACAGGTTGATATAGCCCTGCTCGACGCAATCGATCAGACGGCCCGGCGTCGCGACCAGGATGTCGACGCCGCGCGCGACGTCGTTGCGGTTCTTGTTGATGCTGGTGCCGCCGAACACGGTCGCGACCGACATCTTGGAGAACTGGCCATAGGCGCGCGCCGATTCGGCGATCTGGCTGGCCAGCTCACGCGTGGGGGCGAGCACCAGCATGCGGCAGTGCGTCGGCAGGACGCGCTTGCCGGCCTCGTTCAGCCGCTGGATCGAGGGGAGGACGAACGCGGCGGTCTTGCCGGTGCCGGTCTGCGCGATGCCCAGCAGGTCGCGCCCTTCCAGCAGTTGCGGGATCGAGTCGCGCTGGATCGGGGTGGGTTCGGTATAGCCCTTGGCTTCGAGCGCGCGGACGAGCGGCTCGGCAAGGCCGAGATGAGCGAATGACATGGAATTTCAGTCCTATTGAACAGGCCCACCGCACACCGGACAGGCGCACGGGTGGCGGGGAAGATCGACACCCCGCGTGACTTGGGAAGCCCGTGAAAAAACGACCGAGGCGGAGCCGGGACCAATGGTCCGATCACGCTGCCGACGCCTCGATGCCGTGCCACATGGCAAACTTGCTTATCGAAGTCAAGGTGACGCCGCTGTCGGGTTGCGCGCAACCGTCGATAAAGTATCGCGTTCGCATCACCGCCATGACCCTGCCGCCTGCCAATTCCCCGCCCCACGACCCGTCGCGCCAGGCGCCGGACGCGCCGCCGCTGGGCCGCTGGGACTGGGATATCCTCGCCGATCGCGTCACCTCCGACGCCGGATTCGCGCGATTGTACGGCGTCGATCCGGCCAAGGCCGCCGAAGGCGCGCCGATCGCCGAGTTCTTCGTCGGGATCGCGCCGCAGGATCTGCCGCGGGTCCGCGCGGCGATCGAGGCGTGCATCGCCGCCGGCACGTCGTTCGAGGAGGAATATCGCGTCGCCGGCCCCGGCGGGCGCTGGCGCTGGGTCGCGGCGCAGGGCCGCGTCGATCGCGACGAGCAGGGCCGCGCGACGCACCTGCCCGGGCTGAGCTTCGATATCGATTCGCGCAAACGCGCCGAACTGCGGCTGCAGGCGCTGGTCGAACTGGGCGACCGGCTGCGCGATCCGGGCGACGCGGGCGATCTGGCGCTGGCGGCGGCGCGGGTGCTGGGGCACGCGCTGGACGTCAGCCGCGCGGGCTATGGCACGGTCGACCCGGTGGCGGAGACGATCACCACCGAGCGCGCCTATTGCGCGGACGGGATCGCCGCGCTGCCCGCGGTGCTGCATTTCCGCGACTACGGCAGCTATATCGAGGATCTGAAGGCCGGGGTGACGGTGGCGATCGCCGACGTGCGCGAGGATGGGCGGACCCGCGCCACCGCCGACGGGCTTCGGCAGCTCTCGGCGATGTCGTTCATCAACATGCCGGTGACCGAGCAGGGCGGGTTCGTGGCGCTGCTGTACCTCAACCACGCCGAGCCGCGACAATGGCTGGATGACGAGCTGGCGCTGGTGCGCGAGGTCGCGGAACGGACCCGCGACGCGGTGGAGCGGCGCCGCGCCGAAACCCGGCTGGCGGCGCTGAACACGCGGCTGGAACAGGAGGTGCAATCGCGCACCGCCGCGCTGATGGAGGCCGAGGCGCAGCTGCGGCAGGCGCACAAGATGGAGGCGGTCGGGCAGCTTACCGGTGGCCTGGCGCATGATTTCAACAATCTGCTGACCGGCATCTCGGGCGCGCTGGAGATGATGCAGGTGCGCGTGGCGCAGGGGCGGATCGGCGAACTGGACCGGTACGTCGCCGCCGCCCAGGGCGCGGCGCGGCGCGCGGCGGCGCTGACGCACCGGTTGCTCGCCTTCTCGCGCCGCCAGACGCTCGACCCGCGCCCCACCGACGTCAACCGGTTGGTGGCGGGGATGCAGGAGCTGATCCACCGCACGCTCGGCCCCGCGATCACGCTGGAGGTGGTGGGTGCCGCCGGGCTGTGGAACACGCTGGTCGATCCCAACCAGCTCGAAAACGCGCTGCTCAACCTGTGCATTAACGCGCGCGACGCGATGCCCGATGGCGGGCGCGTGACGATCGAGACCGCCAACAAATGGCTCGACGATCGCGCCGCGCACCCGCGCGACCTGCCGCCGGGGCAATATCTGTCGCTGTGCGTCACCGACACCGGCACGGGCATGACCCCCGAGGTGCAGGCGCGCGCGTTCGATCCCTTCTACACCACCAAGCCGATGGGCGAGGGCACCGGGCTGGGGCTGTCGATGATCTACGGCTTCGCGCGGCAATCGGGCGGGCAGGTACGGATCTACAGCGAGCAGGGCCAGGGCACGACGGTGTGCATCTACCTGCCGCGCCACCACGGATCGGTGGTGGACGACGAAGAGGCGACGCTGCCGCTGGACCGCGCAATGCCGGTCGACGGGATGCCGACCGTGCTGGTGGTCGACGACGAGCCGACCGTGCGGATGCTGGTGATCGAGGTGCTCGACGGGCTGGGCTATACCGTGCTGGAGGCGGGCGACGGGGCGTCGGCGGTGCGCATCCTCGACAGCGGTATTCGCCCCGACCTGCTGGTTACCGACGTCGGGCTGCCGGGGCAGATGAACGGGCGGCAGGTGGCCGACGCCGCGCTGGCGCGCTTCGCGGACCTGCGCGTGCTGTTCATCACCGGCTATGCCGAGAATGCGGTGATCGGGAGCGGGCAGCTCGACCCGCATGTCGCGCTGTTGACCAAGCCGTTCACGATGGAAGGGCTGGCCGCCAAGGTTCGCGTGCTGCTGGCCGAGGCCTAGTTCCCCAACGCATCGACCTCGCGCAGGAAGGTGGCGATGCGGGTGTCGACGGCGGCGGCGATCGTGGCGAGCCGTTCGGCGAGCGCGCGCATCGCGCCGGCGTCGCCCCCCGCCTCGTGCGCGCGTCCCAGCACGTCGCTGACGCTGGCATCGATCTGCGTCGCGGCGATGCTGGCGGCATCGACATTGGCGCTGATCTCGCGCCCCGCCACCCCCTGTTCCCTCACCGCCACGATGATGCTGGCGGACAAATGCTCGATCGCCTCGACCGTGCGCGCGATGCCGGCATGACCGTCGGAGACCGAGGCGATCGCGGTACGGATCCGCGCGACATGATCGGCGATCGCGCCCGCCGCGCCGCGCGTACGCGTAGCGAGCGTCTTCACCTCGCCCGCCACGGCGCTGAAGCCGGAGGCCGCCGCGCCGGCGCGCGCGCTTTCGATCGCCGCGTTCAGCGCCAGCATGCCGGTCTGCTGCGCGACGGTGTCGATCGCGGCGCTGACGGTCGCGATCGCATCCGCCGCCTCGGCCAGCGCGCCGATCTGCTCCGCCCCCGAGCGGGTACGCGCCACCGCCTCGCGGGTCGCGGCCTCGGCGGCGTGCATCCGTTGCTCGACCGCGTCGAGCGTGCCCGTGAAGGTATGCGCGCCCGCCGCGATCCGCAGCAGGTTCGCCGCCGCCTCCCCCGCCGCGTCGGCGACGTCGCCGGTGCGCGCATCGATCGTGGCCGCCCGGTCGGCGATCCGTCGCGACGCGGTGCCGACCGCACGCGACACTTCCCCCAGCCCATCGGCGATATCCTGCCCTTCGGCGCGGAAGCGCAGCGCGGCGGCCTCGATCCGTTGTGCGCGGGCTTGCTCGACCGCATGGGCACGCCCGGCCTGTTCGGCGACGATCCGCAGCAAGGTGGGCTGGTCGACGATCCCGGCGAAGCGCCCGTGCCGCGTCAGGATCAATCCCTCCGCGTCGTGGGTGCCCCGCCACACCGCCAGCGCGTCGATCGCGGAGGTGCCGAGCTCGACCGTCGCGCAGGGCAGCATCCGATCCGCCACCCCCATCGACAGCCCCCGGTTGCTGAGCAGCGCGTGGCCGAACGGGTTCAACAGCAGCGGGCGCATGTCGCGCTCCAGCAGCGTGCCGCATGGCCGTTCCTGCGCATCGACGATCGCGATCATCCGCACCGTCGGCGCGGCGCGCAGCAGCGTGACCGCGTCGAGCAGCGCGGCATCCTCGCGCAGCCGGCTGGCATCGGTGGCCCATCCGGCGGTCACCACCTCGCCCCATTGCGCGAGCGCGGCGCGCGGCGGCGGCAGGGCATGAAGGGCGTGCGGAACCGTCATCATGGCCCCGACGACTAGGGCCGCATCGTAAAGGGCGGCTTTACCGGGCGTGACACTATCGTGAAACGCGCTTTTTCCTGCGGAACCGTAGCATCGCCCCATCCTTTCAGCGTGGGGTCGCGCGCTCGATGCGCGTGGCGGCGAGCGAGGACAGTTCATGACCGACACGACGATCCGCCCGGCGGGCAACGGCGGCGAAACGCATCAGACCACCGATGCCGATCATCCGGTGCTGACCACCAATCACGGCATTCCCGTGTCGGACAACCAGAACCAGCTGAAGGTCGGGCCGCGCGGCCCGGTGCTGCTGGAGGACGAAGTCTATCGCGAGAAGATGAACCATTTCGACCATGAGCGCATTCCGGAGCGGATCGTCCATGCGCGCGGATCGGCCGCGCACGGTTACTTCGAATGCACCGATCCGCTCGCCGACATCACGCGCGCCGACCTGTTCCAGAAGAAGGGGCAGCGCACCGAGGTGTTCGTGCGCTTCTCGACGGTGGCGGGCGGCGCCGGATCGGTCGACACGCCGCGCGACGTGCGCGGCTTCGCGGTGAAATTCTACACGCGCGAAGGCAATTGGGATCTGGTCGGCAACAACATCCCCGTCTTCTTCATCCAGGACGCGATGAAGTTCCCGGACCTGATCCACGCCGCGAAGATGGAGGCGGATCGCGGCTACCCGCAGGCGGCGACCGCGCACGACACCTTCTGGGACTTCATCAGCCTGATTCCCGAGGCGACCCACATGATCATGTGGGCGATGTCGGACCGCACGCTGCCGCGCAGCTTCGCGACGATGGAGGGGTTCGGCATCCACACCTTCCGCTTCGTGAATGCGGAGGGGAAGAGCACCTTCGTCAAGTTCCACTGGAAGCCGCGCGCGGGGCTCGCCTCGACGATCTGGGACGAGACGGTGAAGATCGCGGGCGCGGATCCCGATTTCCAGCGCCGCGACCTGTTCGAGCGGATCGACCGCGGCGACTTCCCGGAATGGGAGCTGGGCGTGCAGCTGTTCGACGAGGACTTCGCCAACAGCCAGCCCTATGACGTGCTCGACGCGACGAAGATCATCCCCGAGGAGGTGCTGCCGGTCCGCATCGTCGGGCGGATGGTGCTCGACCGCTATCCCGATAATTTCTTCGCCGAAACCGAACAGGCCGCATTCGTACCGAGCCATGTCGTGCCGGGCATCGGTTTCAGCAACGATCCGCTGCTTCAGGGGCGCCTGTTCAGCTATACCGACACGCAGCTGTCGCGGCTGGGCTCGGTCAACTTCCACCAGCTGCCGATCAACAGTGCGAAGGGCCGCGCGGCGGCGGCGGGCTGCCCGTTCATGAACCAGCAGCGCGACGGGCACATGCAGATGGCGGTGCCTAAGGGCCGCGCCAACTACGAGCCCAACAGCCTGGCACGGGCGGGCGAGGAAGCCGGTGCGCGCGAGGATCCGGATGGCGGCTACAAGACCTTCCCGTCGGAGGAACAGGGCCAGAAGCTGCGCATCCGCCCGGAGAGCTTCGCCGACCATTACAGCCAGGCGCGCCTGTTCTTCCGGTCGATGGACCCGGCCGAACAGGCGCACATCGCCTCTGCCTTGGTATTCGAGCTCAGCAAGGTCAGCCTGGAGCATATCCGCATCGCGATGATGGCCAATCTGCGCAACGTCGACGAGGATCTGGCGCAACGCGTCGCCGATGGCCTCGCGATGGACCTGCCGCCTGCGTCGAAGACCGCCGCGCCGGTGCTCGACATGGCCCCCTCGCCCGCGCTGCGGATCATCCGCGGTCCGCTCGAAAAGCACACGCTGGAGGGGCGCACGGTCGGCATCCTGATCGCGGACGGCACCGACGCCGACGAACTGGAGGCGGTGCGGGATGCGGTGAAGGCGGCCGGCGGCAGACCGATGACGATCGCGCCGAAGATCGGCAAGGTGCCGCTGTCCGACGGCAGCGCGATCCCCGCCGATGCGCAGCTGTTCGGCCAGCCGTCCGTGACGGTCGATGCCTGCGCGGTGATCCTGTCGGAGGCGGCCTGCTCGAAGCTCGTCAAGGAAGGGGCGGCGGTCCAATGGGTGATG
>CAJYSA010000002.1 GCA_913777325.1 uncultured Sphingomonas sp.
AATTGATCGCCGCCCCCTGCGCGGCGAGTGCGCGCGCCGCGGCGAAATAGCGCGTGGCGGCGGGGCTGCCGGCGTCGGCGGCGCCCAGCCCGGCGGCGGCCTGCTGCAGCGCGCGGCCCCATAAGGCGGTGGCATCCAGCCATGGCCGCGCCTGTTCGGCGAAGGACGGATCCGCCACCCCCGCGCGGATCGTGTCCGGCGCGGTGGCGAGATCGTCGGCGGCACCTGTCAGGTCGGCGAGCGCGGCGCGGCGTGCGGCCGCGTCACCCCGCGCCAGCGCGTCGCGCACGCGGTCGAGCAGCGCGTGGAGGCGTGGTGCCTGCTCCTGCCACGGCTGGCTGCCGAAGGTCGGCGCCAGATGCTGGGTATCGAAGAACGTGAGCAGCGCGGCGGTGGCGGCGGCGTCGTCCCCCGCCAGTGCGCGGGCGGCGAACGCCTGCGTCCGGTCGGGATCATAGTCGCGATCGTTCCACGCAAAGGCGGCGACGCCGGTCACCGCGACGCGGCTCGGCGCCTCCTGATTCATCGGATTGGAGAGGATCCCGGTCAGCTCGCCCGACAGCCCCGCCTCACGCCGGGCATAGGGGGCCAGCAACAGCCGCCCGGCGGACTGCGCATAATCGTTGACCGGATAATTGTCCCACAACAGCGTCTTGCGCCCGAACGCCTTGGTCGCCGCCTTGGCATCCGGGACCGAGATGGCGGGGGGCACCACATCGGTGCCGGTCCATTGCACCACGACCTTCGGATCGAGATACTGGCGCAGCGCCGCTTTGTACGGCGTTTCCTTCGCATCGTAATATTCGGTCGGCACCATGATGAGCGGCGGCGCCTTCGGATCCCGGCGCGTCAGCCCCGCCTGCACGGCGTTGAGCAATTGCGCTTGCGCCTTGCCGGCCGCCGCCGCTCCCGACGAGCCGAAGGCGGCACGATCCGCGTCGCAATTCCATTTCGTGTATTCGATGTCGTCGAGCGCGACGTAGAAACGGTGGATGCCGATCGCGCGCAACGCGTCGAACTTGTCCTCCAGCGCGCGCAGATCGGGGGGCGCCGAGAAGCAGATGCTTGGCCCGGGCGAGATCGCATACACCATGTCGACATGGTCGCGTGCCGCCACCGCCGCCAGCGTGCCGAGTTGCGCCAGCGTGGCGGCGGGATAGGCCTCGCGCCAGCGATCGCGGGCGTAGGGGTCGTCCTTCGGACTGTAGACGTAGGTGTTGGCCTTCACCGTCGCCAGGAAATCGAGATGGCGCGCGCGCTCCGCCATGGTCCATGGCTTGCCGTAGAAGCCCTCGATCGTGCCGCGCACGGGCATCGCGGGATGGTCGCGGATCGTGAGCGCGGGAAGCTCGGCACGGGCGACCAGCTGGCGCAGCGTCTGCGCGGCGTGGAACAGCCCGTCCGCGTCATGGCCGGCGAGCACGATCGTGTTCGTGGCGGGCGTGACGGTGAGCGTATAGCCCTCCGGCTGCGCATCGGGGGTGATGCCGGCGAGCGCGCTACGCACGAGGGCGGCATCAGCACGACCGATGACGATCCGCGCGGTATCGCGCCCGGAGCGTTGCGCGGTGGCGACGCCGGCGTCCTTAAGGATCTGTTCCACCAGCGCGACGGTGGCGGGATCGGTTCCGGGCGCGGCGCTGAGCGTGATGGCGCGCCCGAGCGTCATCGCACCGCTGCCCAGCGTCAGCTCGGCGGGGGCCGGGAAGATCGCGGGGCGCGTGGCGGCGTGCGCGGCGACCGGGAACGACGACATTAGCGTGGCGGCCAGCAGGGGCAGGCCGATGCGGCGGGTCATGTCGTTCTCCGGTACGCTATTGGTATTATTTCCGTGTGTAGGGGGACGGCGGCGGTGCGGCAACCCGCGCGGGTGGGCGGTTGCGCTCAGTCGAGCCGCATGACCTCGATGTTGCGGAATTGCGTCGGCTGGCCTTCGCTCTGGAGCGCGACATAGCCGCCGCGCAACGCCAGCGTGCCGCCCGCCGCCGCGATCAGCGGCTGCGCATCCTTGTCGTTCGGATCGAGCTGGGCATCGCGGTAGCTGATCGCGGGCTTGCCGTTCAGCAGGTGCGTGATCCGGCCATCGGGCGTCACCTCCACCTCGACATGCGTCCACTGGCCAAGCGGCACGAGCGGGCCGGTGCCGGTGACGCAATGCGAGGTGGGGCGCTTGCCATCGATCTCCACGGTGGTGCCGGGCGTGCACAGGTTGCCGCTGGGTTCGCGATCGGGGCGCGGCACGTCAAGTAGCTGAAACTCAAGGCTGACGGGGAATTGCTGGTCGCGCGTCATCGTCGCGGGCGCCTGCGCGTGGAGCATCAGCCCGGAGTTGCGGTTCTGCCAGCGTTCGATGCCGGGCATCGAGGGGCCGGTCATGCGATAGTCGAAGCGGAGGCGATAGGAGGTGAGCGGCGCCTTCCAGAACAGATGCCCGAACGCACCTTCGAAGCTCTTGTAATGCGAATAGTCGACGGTGATCGCGCCGTCCTTCACCACGAACGTGCGCAGCGGATCCTCGCCGACCGCGCGCCCGGTGATCTTGGGCGTCCAGCCCGCCAGCGTCCGCCCGTCGAACATCCGCTCCCACTTCAAGGGCTTGGCTGGCGTGGCGGCGGCGAGCAGCGGCAGGGAGGCGAGGATCAGCAGCTTCTTCATGACGGCTCCGTGGTGAGGGAGGATTTCAGTTCGAGCGCGCGCGCGTACAGCGCCTTGCGATCCAGCCCGAGTGCGCGCGCGACCTCGCCCGCCGCCTTGGAGGCGGGCAGGCGGGTGAGCGCCTCGGCCAGCGCGGTGTCCGCATCCGCCGCCGCCGGTGGCGCGGGAGGATCGGGCGGTGCCACGACGACGACGATTTCACCACGCGGGGGCGCATCGGCATAGCGAGAAGAAAGCGATGACAGCGTCCCGGTGACGGCTTCCTCGAACTTCTTTGTGATCTCGCGCGTGACCGCCGCCTCGCGGTCGCCGAGCCCGGCGGCGAGCGCGGACAGGCACGCCGACAGCCGCGGGCCGGATTCGTAGATGACCAATGTAGCCCGCACCGCCGCCACCTCCGCGATCGCGGTGGCGCGCGCCTGTTCCTTGGGCGGCAGGAAGCCTAGGAAAAAGAACCGGTCGGTCGGCAGCCCGGCGAGCGTCAGCGCGGCGATCGCGGCGCAGGGGCCGGGAATGGTGACGACCTGGTGCCCCGCCGCGCGAGCGTCGCGCACCAGCTTGAACCCCGGATCGGAGATCAGCGGGGTGCCGGCGTCGGACACCAGCGCGACGATCTCCCCGGCCATCCGCGCGATCAATTGCGGCCGGACATGCTCGGCATTGTGATCGTGATACGGCGTCATCGGGCGCTTCGTGCCGATGTGGCGGAGCAATCCGGCGGTGACGCGCGTATCCTCCACCGCGATAACGTCAGCGGCGGCAAGGACTTGCGCGGCGCGGGGCGACAGATCGCCGAGATTGCCGATCGGGGTGGCGACGATGTACAGGCCGGGGGTCAACGGGTTCACGGGAGTAGTCATGGCAGAGGCGATCGGGCGTTCGCAATGGTCGAGCGCGATGTCGCGGGCGATTACGGTCGCGGGGGCGCTGTTGCTGGCGGCCTGTTCGACGGTGGTCCCGCGCGGCCCGGTGCAGACCGCCCCGACCACGCAGACCGCGCCCCCGCCGCGCGAGGCCGCGCCCGAGGTGGTGACGGGGCTGGCACAGGACGCCGCGCGCAACCGCGTGGCGTTGCTGGTGCCGCTGACCGGCAGCAATGCGGGCGTCGGGCGGAGCCTGGCCAATGCCACGCAGCTCGCGCTGCTCGACACGCGCAACCAGCAGGTGCGCATCACCAGCTACGACACCGCGACCGGTGCGGCGGCGGCGGCGAGTCGCGCGATCCGCGAGGGCGCGCAGCTGATCCTGGGTCCGCTGCTGGCCGAGGACGTCCGCGCGGTGGCGCCGATCGCGCGCGCGGCCAAGGTGCCGGTGCTGTCCTTCTCCAACGATACCGGTGTGGCCGGCAACGGCGCCTATGTGCTGGGCTACGCCCCGGCGCAGGCGATCGAGCGCGTTGTCGGCTATGCGCGCGGACGCGGCATCGACAATTTCGGCGGGCTGGTGCCCAACGCGCTGTATGGCAGCCGCGCATCGACCGCGTTCCTGCGCGCGGTGGAGCAGGCGGGCGGGCGCGTGGTCTCGCTCCAGACCTATGACCGGGGGGCGGGCGCGCTGGGCGCGGCGGTGCAGCGGATGGCCAAGGACGCGCCGTTCGGCGCGGTGCTGATCGCCGACAGCGCCCCGACGGCCGCGACGGCGGTGCCGCTGATCCGGCGCAACAGCCCCTCGACGCAGATCCTGGGCACCGAATTGTGGAATTCGGATGCGGCGGCACGATCGTCGGCGGTGCTGAACGGTGCGTGGTTCGCCAGCGTGCCCGACACGCTCTATCGCCAATATGCGCGCAATTACCGCGCCCGGTTCAACGCGGCGCCGTATCGCCTGTCGAGCCTGGGCTATGATTCGGTGCTGCTGGTCGTGCGGATCGCGCGCGAGTGGCGGCCCGGATCGCCCTTCCCCGAAGGCCGGCTGCGCGATGCCGACGGCTTCGCCGGGATCGACGGCGCGTTCCGCTTCGGGCGCGACAACGTCGCCGAGCGCGCCTTGGAGGTGCAGGAGATCCGTGGCGGCGAGACGGTGACGGTGTCGCCCGCGCCGACCGGCTTCACCGGAAAATAGCCGCGACGGGCTATGGCAAGGCGGCGGCGGTCGTGTAGAGGATCGTGATGCCGATCCTGACCGCCGTTACCCATGCCGATCTGATTGCCGATGTGCGCGCGCTGGCCGCCAAGATCGCCCGCGACGCCGCGTGGCGCCCCGACTGGCTGGTCGGGGTGGGGCGCGGCGGGCTCGTCCCGGCGGTCTACCTGAGCCACGCGACCGGCGTGCCGATGCAATCGGTGGATTATTCGGCGCAGGACGAGGCGCGCGCCGGACCCGCGATCGCCCGGCTCGCCGCCCTGGCCCGCGACGGGCACAAGCTGCTGTTCGTCGACGACATCAACGATTCGGGGCGGACGATCGCGCAGTTGCGCACGCTGCTGGAGCAGGCGGGCGCGGCGGCGGGTGCGGTGCGCTTCGCGACGCTGATCGACAATCGCGGCTCGGCGGCCAAGGTGGATCTGGCGGCGCGCACGATCGACCGCGCGGTGACGAAGGACTGGTTCGTGTTTCCGTGGGAGGCGCTGGCCCCCGCGACGTCGATCGCGGCGGATGCCGGCGAGGTGCCGGAGCGGACCGCGTAGGCGATCGTGGCGTGACGGCGTGATCGCCTACGCCGTCTTGCGGCTTGCGTGAGGTACGCTGGCGAGGGCGGGGGTTGCCTGTACTGTCGAGGAGGCTCTCCGGAATGGGCGGTCGCTTTCGGGGCGCTTGATGGATCCCGTGTATCGGGCCTGACGCTGCTGTCGCGTCGGGGTAGGTGAGTAGTTTTCGCCAGTGCGGGCAGCTTCCCTCTAGGTCCGTGGGCGGCGCGTCTGCTGGCGGGCGATCCCCATGTGCGCCGGGCGTGACACGGGGTTGTCGATCGTCATACCGGGGGGGGCAGCGCGAAGGGATGGAGCGGATACGGTCAGCCGGCGTGGTTGGCACATGTGCGTCGACAGGCTCGGCACGAACGGCGGGATGGGCGCGGTCGGCCGTCGCGGTCGGTACACGTGCTTCGACAGGCTCAGCACGAACGGTAGGATGGGGCACGGTCGGCTGTTGACGTCGGCACACGTGCTTCGACAGGCTCGGCGCAAACGGCGGGGACGCGGCGCGGGCGGGTGTCGTTTCGGGCGCACGCGTTTCGACAGGCTCGCGTCGTCGACCGGTGAGGAGTGGCCACGCCTGACGGCCGCGCGCACCGGGGGGCGCGGGCTCAGGGCAGCGTCACGATTCCCGTCACGTGTACCGTCGCCCCCTCGGCATGGACCGCGCCGTTGACGATGCCGGTGATCGTCACCTGCGCGCCCCGCTCGGCGACGATATCGCCGCGCACCATGCCCGAGATGGTGACGCGGCAGCCGGCGGCGATGGTGATGTCGCCGCTGACGATCCCCGACACGTCGGCGTCCTGATCGAGCCGCAACGTGCCGGTGACGATGCCCGACAGATCCCTCATGGCTTGATCAGCCCGATCTCGACCAGCCGTTGATGCAGATAGCCGTGCGCGGTGATCGGTTCCGGGTAGCGGTTGGGGTTTTCGGGCGTGACCGTCTGCGGCAGCGTCTCGATCAGGAAGTCGGGCGCCGGGTGCAGGAAGAACGGCATCGAATAGCGCGAATGGCCGCGTCGCTCGGGCGGCGGGTTGACGACGCGGTGCGTGGTCGAGGGAAGGACGTGGTTGGTCAGGCGTTGCAGCATGTCGCCGACGTTGACGACCATCGCCCCCTCCGGCGGCTTGATCGCCAGCCATTGCCCGGACGCGCGATCGAGCAGCTCGAGCCCTGCTTCCTCCGCACCGAGCAGCAGCGTGATGAGGTTGATATCCTCGTGCGCGCCCGCCCGCACGCCCTCCGCATCGGCGGGGATCGGCGGATAATGGAGCAGGCGCAGCACCGAATTGCCGTCCTTCACCGCCGGATCGAACCAGTCGGGTGCGAGCCCCAGATGCCGCGCGATCGCCGACAGCAGCCGGTCGCCGGCACGATCGAAGGCGGCGAACAGTTCGATGAAGGTGTCGCGGAACCCCGCGGGGCGATCGGGCCAGATGTTGGGCGCCATCTCGGCGGCGAAGCGATGCCCGTGGGGCAGTTCGCGCCCGACGTGCCAGAATTCCTTCAGATCGACGTGGCGCGCGTCCTTCGCGATCTCGGTCTTGAACGGCGTGTAGCCGCGCGCGCCGCCGCCGTCGGGCGTGTGGTAGCGGCGCTTCTCCTCCTCGGGCAGGGCGAACAGCGCGGTGGTGTCCGCCCAGGCGCGGTCGATCAGCGGCTGCGGTACGCCGTGATCCGCGACGATCGCGAAGCCGAACCGTTCGAACGAGCCGCCCAGCGCGGCGGCGAAGCCATCGGGATCGTGCGCCTGATCGGCGAGGCTGAGCGTGGGGACGTCGGCGGTGCCGGGGGCGGCGGGCGTATCGAGCATAAGGATGAAGTCCATGATTCCGAACGCTACAGGTAAGCGCTTGCGGCGCGTGATGCCAGCCGCCGGAACCGTCGTGTCGCGTCTGCCGTTCGATCCTCGTAACGAATGGAGGAGCTGCGCGATGGGCGGGCATCAGGTGCATGGGCAGGGTTCGGGCGACGACGGCTATGACGAGGAAGGCTATGACGAGAGCCAGCGCGCCGAAATCCTGGAGGCGACGCGCGACGGGCCGGGCGACGGCACGATCATCGTCGATCTCGACCCCGACCTCGGCATGGACGACGAAGAGGACGAGGACGAGCTGCTGATGACCGACGATCAGGTCGCGACGCAGGACGGCGAGGCCGGCGCGGACGAGACCGACGTCGAGGAGGACGAGCTTCAGGAGGAATTCGACGACGGCAGCGTCGAGGAGGACGAGCTGGACGATCGCAGCGACAGCGCGCTGCGACCCTGATCGCGATTGACCGCGCGGCGGCGCGCGCGCAGGTTGACGGTCATGCTGATCGTCGCCCTCGCGCTGCAGGCCGCCGCCGCTCCACCCCCGGTGCCGACGCAGCATTCGGTGCTGGTGCCGGTGGGCAACCAGCCATGCGTTCGGTCGAATTCACCGAACGAGGTGGTGGTGTGCGCCGATCCGCTGCCGGATCAGACCGTTCCTTTGCCCGACGAAGCGGTGCCCGACCGGCCGACGTCGGTGAACCGCGACATGACCGGCACGGGCGCCCTGAATGCCGAGGCGTCGCCGTGCGCGACCCGCGTCGGCGGGTGCCAGGGCGGGCTGGATGTGCTCGGGATGGGCACCGCGCTGGTCCGTGGCGTGCAGAAGCTGGTGGCGCCGAATAGCTGCTGCGAGCGGCCGGGCGAGGCGACCAACCCGTTCATGCTGGTCGGCGATGTCGTGGGCGGCGTCGCCAGGACAGGGCGGCGCAAGCCCGACAAGACGAAGCGCGAGGCGATCGATCTCGACGAACCGGTGCTGACGGGGCGGGTGCACCCCTGAATCGCGCGCGGTAGCGGGGTCAGCGCGGCGGGGTCGACTCGCGCTCGACGATCGCGTGGGGCACGACCAGATCGGCGGCGGCATCCGCGCCGTCACCGGTGCCGATCAGCCGCTCGGCGGCGCGAAAGGCCATCTCCTCGGCGGGCTGGCGAACGGTGGTGAGCGGGGGCCAGATCCGCGCGGCGAGCGTCGTATCGTCGAACCCGGTGACCGCGAGATCGCGCGGCAGGACCAGCCCGTGGCGGTGCGCCTCCGCGATCACCCCGGCGGCCATGTCGTCGTTGCTGCACATGATCGCATCGGGGCGGGCAGCGCCGGTCAGCAGCGCGCGCGCCGCCTGCTCGCCCGAGGTGCGGTCGAAGCGGCCCGCGATCATCAGCGCCGGATCGACGGCGATGCCATGCGCGGCGAGCGCGTCCCGATAGCCTTGCACGCGCGCGCCGCTGTCCGAATGGCGCGGGTTGCCCGCGATCAGCGCGATCCGGCGATAGCCGCGCGCGATCAGCAGCGCGGTCAGCTCCGCCATCGCGGCGCGGTTGTCGATCCGCACTGTCGCGATGCCGGGCAGGACATGGCCGGTGGCGATCGCCGCGACGGGCAGGGCGAGCGCCTCCAGCACCGGCGAGCCGGCGAGCAATTCGGGGAAGGGCGGGACCAGCAGCAGCGCATCGGCGCCGCCGCGCGCCAGTGCGCGCACCGCCGCTTCCGCCGCGGCGTGCCCGTCCGGCACCTCTTCGTGGAGCAGCAATTGCAGCCCCCTCGCGTTGGTGGCGCGTAGCGCGCCGACCAGGATCGCGTCGAGGAACGGCGCGCGCGTGCCGCTGTACAACAGCCCGACGGTGGTCGCGCGCGCCCGCGCCAACCGCCGCGCGACGACATTGGGGACATAGCCGAGCTCGGCGACCGCGGCATGGACCGCCGCGACGGTGGCCGGGCTGGCGCGGCCGGCGCAGTTGATGACGTTGGAGACGGTCATCGCCGATACGCCCGCGCGCGCGGCGACGGCACGGATCGTGACGCCTTGGCGGCGGCGTTCGGTCATGCGTGGGGACGCCCGCCGGCCCGGCGCCGGGCGGGATGGGGGAGCGGGGCGAACCGCCCCCCCGGCGCCGTGCGCGAGGACCGCAGGGCCAAGGCGCGATCTTAGATCGTGCCGGCCTTCATCAGCTTGACCGCATTGTCGCAGGCACGCGCGGTCAGCGCCATGAAGGTGAGCGACGGGTTGACGCACGCCACCGACGCCATCTGCGCGCCATCGGTGACGAACAGGTTCGGCGCGTCATGCGCCTGGTTCCACCGGTTCAGCACCGAGGTGCGCGGATCGGCCCCCATGCGCGCGCCGCCCATTTCGTGGATCGCGTCGCCCGGGACATGCTCGCTCTCGCGGCTCGTCACGTCGGTCAGCCCGGCGCCGCGCAGCATCGCCTCGCCCTGTTCGCGCGCATCGGCCATCATCTTCAGCTCGTTGTCGCGGAAGGTGACGTTGAAGACCATCAGCGGCACGCCGAACCGATCGACCTTGGTCGGGTGCAGCGAGACACGATTGTCCTCATAGGGCAGGCACTCGCCGAACGCGGTCATCCCGAACTGCCAGTTGCCGTACTTGCGCATCCCCTCCTTCATCGACTTGCCGAAGCCGACCGGGGCGGCAGGCGAGCGATAGGCCGAGCCCTGATAGCCATAGCCGCGCTTGAAGCCGACGCCTTCCTCGCCACCGACGTTGCGGAAGCGCGGGATGTAGACCCCGCCCGGACGCCGGCCATATTCGATATATTCGGTCATGCCCGGGATGTTGCCGCCGATGCTGACGCGGAAGATGTGATCCATGACGTACTTGCCGAGCGTGCCGCTGCTGTCGAACCAGCTGCGCCCGTCGGGACGCTTGGAGTTCATCATGATCTGCACCGAGGCGAGCGCGGAGGCGCACAGGAACACGATCCGTGCCTTCACGACCTGCGCCAGCCCGGTGTTGGCATCCACGTAGCGGACGCCGGTGACGCGCTTGGTCTTGGGATCATATTCGAGGTTGGTGACGACCGCGTCGGAGCGCAGCGTCAGCTTGCCGGTCGCGCGCGCCGCCGGCAGCGTCACCGCCTGCGTCGAGAAATAGGCGCCGAACGAGCAGCCGTTGCCGCACTGATTGCGGTACTGGCACTTCGTGCGGTTCTGATCCGGCTTGTCCTCGGTCATGTTGGTCAGGCGGGTGTTGATGAGCTTGCGGCCCGGGAACTTGCCCTCCAGCCGCGGCTTCACCCACTTCTCCGCGATGTTCATCTGCATCGGCGGCTGGAAATCGCTGTCCGGCAACTGCGGCAGATTCTCCCGCGAGCCCGACACGCCGATGTAATTCTCGACGTACTTGTACCACGGCTCGACGTCTTCGTAGCGGATCGGCCAGTCGATCGCGATATTCTCGCGCTTGTTGGCCTCGAAGTCCTCCGGCGCCCAGCGGAACGTCCAGCGGCCCCAGATCAGCGACTTGCCGCCAACCGCGGCGGGGCGGATCCAGTAGAACTTGCTGCCTTCGTCGAAGGCATAAGGGTTCAGCCGGTCGTCGTTGTAGAACTTGCGGTTGCTGGGCGTGACATAGCCGTGCTTGGAGATGAAGTAATCGCTCTCCATCACCGCGGGCGGCATCGAGTTGCGCGCGGGCACCTCGTAAGCGGGCTTGCCGTCATACGGATAACCCTCGCCATGTTCGACCATGATGCCCCGGTCGAGCATCAGGACGCGCAAGCCCTTTTCGGTCAGTTCCTTGGCGGCGAACCCGCCGCTGACCCCGGAGCCGATGACGATCGCGTCGAAAGTGTCGGTCGCTGCCATGTGTATAATCCTCTCCGTCGGCGCGATCAGAAGCGCAGGGCGCGCAACGTGCGGTAGCTGGTGGTGATGTCGGGCAGATAGGGCGCGGGGCACTGGTCGTTCTCGACGTAGAAGTGCTTCACGCCCGCCAGCCGGTTCATCTTGAAGATGGCGCCGAAATCGATCTTGCCCTCGCCGACCGCGCACATGCTGCCATCGGCGCGCTTGTCCTTCACGTGATAGGCGTAGATGCGCCCGGCGTTGCGGCGGATCAGCGCCGCCGGATCCTGACCCGCGGTGATCGCCCAGAACAGGTCGATCTCCAGCTTCACCAGCGCCGGATCGGTTTCCTTCAGAAGGCGATCATAGAGCGACACGCCGCCCGGCTTCACGGTGAACTCGAAGTCGTGGTTGTGATAGGCGAAATCGAGCCCGACCTTCTTCAGATCGCGGGCGAAGCGATTGAAGTCCTTCAGCGCGGTGTTCCAGCCGGCCTCGTTGCGATGTTGGTCGGTCATGTATGGCAGGATGACCGTATCGGCACCCAGCGTCTTGGCCATCTTCACCGCCCCATCGAAATCGGCGAGCAGCCATTCGTACGGGACGTGCACCGACGGCGCCTTGAGCCCGAGCCGGTCCTGCGTGCGGCGCAGCGCGGCATGGTCCATCTTGTCATAGCCGCCACCGCCATATTCGATCTCGCGGTAGCCGATCTTCGCGACCTTCTCGAGCGTGCCCATCGGGTCCGGCTGGAAGATCTCGCGGATGGTGTAGAGCTGGAGGCCGATCGCGCCGAGCTGCGCGGCCTGCGCCGATCCCCCGAACAGGCCCAGTGCGGCGAGGCCGCCGGCACCGGCGAGGACGTTGCGACGATTGGCGATCATGAGGAATAGACCTTGTTGACCTTGGAATAGGGGAATGCGCCGTCGTAGCTGCCCGGGACCGGCAGATATTCACGCTCCTGCGTGATGCCGATTTCCGAGGTGTAATAGCCGGCGATCACCATCTGGCGGAACGGCTCGAAGAACGCCGCGCCGCCGGGCAGCTTGTCGTCCATCGCGAGCGTAAGCAGCGCGTCCATCTGCACCGGGGTGAGTTGCGCGGCGGTCTTCTTGTAATCGGCCTGCGCGCGCGCGGCGAGCGCATCGAGCCCGGCGACGATCGGCACGCGATCCTCGGGGGTCGACCAGTCGGCGAGCAGCTTCTCGATATATTGCGGCACGCCCGCCGCGATCGCGCCCGGCGTGTCGGTGGTCGGCACGATCCGGTCGCTGAGCGCGGTCATCAACGTGCGCTGCGCGGGCGTGAAGACCTGCACGCTGGGCGGCCCCTCGCTGATGACGGGGATGCCGCCCCCCTTCGTCGCCGCGGCCGCCGCGGCGCGTGCCAGCGGCGCGTACAAGGACGCGCCGAACATGGCGGCGATGCCGCCCAAGGCCTGTCGTCTGTCGATCACTCACCCTCTCCCAGAATATGCATCAGCCTGCGTCGATCGCGCGATAGGCGGCGATCAGCCGATCCTCGCCCGCGCGCCCCGGCACCGAATTGCCATGTTCCATCCCGATCACCCCGGCGTAGCGACGATCCCGCAGGAAGCGCACGACGTTGCGATAGTTGATCTCGCCGGTGCCCGGCTCCTTGCGACCGGGATTGTCGCCGAACTGGATGTAGCCCATCTCGTCCCAGACCATCCCGAACGAGCGGATCAGGTTTCCGGACTGGATCTGCTCGTGGTAGCAATCGGTCAGGATCTTGATCGCCGGGCTGTTCACCCCGCGCGCCACGGCATAGCCCGCCGCCCACGATCGCATGTAGACGTTCGGGTGATCGGTGCGGGTGTTGAGCGGCTCCATCACCGCGACCAGCCCGTGGGGTGCCAGGATGTCCCCGGCGCGGCGCATCAGATCGATGATCCGCCCGGTCTGGATCTCCATCGGCACCTTGTGGTCGACGAAGCCGGAGACGACCGTCATGTGCTTGGCGTTCAGTCGCTTGGCGACCTCCACCGAGGCGCGGACGTCGGCCAGGAACGCCTCACGCTCCGCGCCGTCGTCGCTGCCGAAGATCGGCCGGAATTCCGACCATTTGGGCATCGAGGCGACGAACACGCCCATCGTCATGCCGCGCCGTTGCAGCGCCTTGGCCATCGCGTCCTGCTCGGCGATGCTGCGCCCGCGCGCCTCATTGTCTTCCCAGGCGCGAAAGCCCTGGTCGGCGGCGTAGGCGATCTGTTCGAGACGGTCGCCACGGCTGGCGAAGCTGCCCTCGTGGGGGGCGAAGTTCAGCGAGAAGGTGGCGGCGTTGCTCATCGTGCCCTGACCCTGTGCCGAGGAGGAAAGCGCCGCCGCCGCAGCGCCCGACAGAACGGTGCGGCGCGTCGGCGTCATGCGGCGGCCGCGCCGGCGCGGCGGCGGCGCTCCGAAAGCCAGACCAGCCCGAAGACGACCAGCAGCACGACCGGGACCAGCGCGAGCTTCGCGAACGACTGCGACGCGGCGGCATCCTCGACCTGGCGCAGCGCCTCTCCGGTGAGTTGCTTGAACGCCTCCGGTCCGCCGGCCAGCCGCACCTTGGCCTCGTCGAACATCCCGCCGAGTGCGGGGAGCACGAAGAAGCTGGCGAGCGCGCCCGCCGAGCCGACCAGCCCGATCGCCCACGCGCCGCCGCGCGGATAGCGCTCCGCGACCGAGGCGAGCATCGTCGGCCACATCGCGCACACGCCCAGCCCCCAGACGGTGGAGGCGAGGATCGCCGCGACCGGCGACTGCGCGCGCGACAGCAGGAACAGCCCGATCGCGGCGAGCAGGCTGGAGATCCACAGCAGCCCCGGGTTGGACAGCTTGCCCGCCAGGCGCCCCGCGAAGTGGCGGAACACGAACATCAGCGCGCTGACGTACACCAGCAGCAGGATGCCGCGCATCCCGACGCGGTTGGTGAGCGCGACGTCGAGCCACTGGCCGGGCGCCAGTTCGGACGAGGCGGTGAGGAACATCGCGCCGAACCAAACGAAGAAGCTGGGGCGGCGGAACACCTCGCCGATCATCGTGCCGAAGCTCTCGCCCTCGACCGCCGCCGGGGCCGGGGGGAAGGTGGTGGTGGCGCCGATCACGACGACGCCGATCGCGGGCAGGAACACCAGCCCCATGATCGCCTGCCACGGCAGCGCGTTGGCGAGAAACACCCCGGCCAGCCCGCCGATGATGAGGCCGCCGGGATACCAGGCATGGAGCACGTTTAGGCGGTGGGTCGTCTCCTCGGGATACAGGCGCGCGGTCAGCGGATTGATCGACGCCTCGGCCAATCCCCAGCCGATCCCGCTGAGCATCATGCCCAGCCACACGAGCGAATAGATCGTCATGCCGGTCGCGATCGCGCCCGCGCCGACGATCAGCGCGGTGCCGATGATGAAGCAGATGCCGGACCCGACCACGATGCGCTTGGCGCCGATCTTGTCGAGCAGCGCGCTGGCGACGAACAGCGTGATCGCGAAGCCGAGGAAGGCGGAGCCGAGCGCGGCGCCGATCAGCTCGCCGGCCTGGACCGGGGCGATCGGATCGATCCACTGCGCCTTCAGGCTGCTGGCGATCGCCGCGCGCAGCGACGCGCTGACCGCCGCGGTGGTCAGCGCCAGCACGCTCAGCCAGAACAATCGGGATCGATGCTGCCCCGTGAACGCCGCTGCCTCTGTCTGCACCCTCTACCCCTTTTGTCTGCGCGATTCTTTTATCGTATTTTTGTCAGACTGACCGATCAGCCGATCCCAAGCAAGCGCCGGTTCGCGCCCGGATCGGCGCCGCCCGCGAAATCGTCGAAGGCGCGTTCGGGCCGGCGGATCATGTGCGCGGCGATGAACGGGGCACCTTCGCGCGCGCCGTCTTCGGGATGCTTCAGGCAGCATTCCCATTCGAGCACCGCCCAGCCGCGATAGCCATATTGCGTCAGCTTCGAGAAGATGCCGCCGAAATCGACCTGCCCATCGCCCAGCGAGCGGAAGCGACCGGGGCGATCGACCCAGTCCGAATAGCTGCCGTAGACGCCCGCCTTGCCGGTCGGGTTGAACTCCGCATCCTTGACGTGGAACATGCGGATCCGGTCGTGATAGAAGTCGATGAACTGGAGATAGTCCATCGCCTGCAGCACGAAATGGCTGGGATCATAGAGGATGTTGGCGCGGGCATGCCCGCCGACCGCGTCCAGGAACCGCTCGAAGGTGGTGCCGTCGTGCAGGTCTTCGCCCGGGTGCAGCTCGAAACAGAGATCGACGCCCTCATTCTCGAACGCGTCGAGGATCGGGCGCCAGCGCTTGCCGAGTTCGGCGAACGCTTCCTCGACCATCCCCGCCGGGCGCTGCGGCCACGGATAGATGAACGGCCACGCGAACGCGCCGGAGAAGGTGGCGTGCGCGTCGAGCCCCAGGCGGCGGCTGGCCTTGGCGGCCAGCTTCAGCTGCTCGACCGCCCAGGCCTGACGCTCTGCGGGCTTTCCGCGCAGCTCCTCGGGCGCGAACACGTCGAACGCGGTGTCATAGGCCGGGTGGACGGCGACGAGCTGCCCCTGCAGGTGCGTCGACAATTCGGTGATCGCGACGCCGGCTTCGCGGCAGCGCCCGACCAGTTCGTCGGCATAATCCTGGCTCTCGGCGGCGAGGGCCAGATCCATGCAGCGCTCGTCGCGGGTCGGGATCTGCACGCCTTCGTAACCGGCGTCGGCCATCCAGCGCGCGGCGTTGTCGAGCGAGTCGAACGGCGCGGCGTCGCCCATGAACTGCGCGAGGAAGACGCCGGGGCCGCGCATCGTGCCGCTCCCCTTGGCCTCCGCGCTCACTTGACGGTCTCGGCCTTGAGATAGGCGATGATCGCGGCGCGCTTCGCGGGGTCGGGGGTGGAGATCGGCATCCGCGTGCCGGGCACCTTCTTCTGCGGCGCGGCGAGATACTCGTTCAGCGTCTTGTCGTCCCACTTGATCTGCGCCTTCTTGAAGGCCGCCGAATAGTTGAAGCCCGTCGCGGAGGCGGGAGGACGCGTGAACAGGCCGGCGAGATTGGGGCCGATGCCGTTACGCTCGCCCTTGTGGAGCGTGTGGCACGCCTTGCACGCGGCGAACGCCTGCTGTCCGTTCTGCTGCGCGGGGGCGGGTGCCGACACCGCAAGCGCGGCCAAGGCGACGATCGGGGCGGCGACAAGGCCGGCGATCAACTTCATCGCATACTCTCCAAACCCAATTTGATTGCCGCCAGTTTACCGCTAAACCGGGCGATAGCAAGGCGGCTGACGTTACGGTCTTCGTAATGGCGGTATGCGAATGACGGGAGGATGAATGGCGCGGGTAGAACCACTCAAGCTGGGAATGGTCGGGGGCGGCGAAGGCGCGTTCATCGGCGCGGTACACCGGATGGCGGCGGGCGTCGACGGTGACTGGCGACTGGTCGCGGGCGCGTTCAGCAGCGATGCGGGACGCAATGCGCGCACCGGCGACCTGCTCGGGCTGGACGCCGGGCGCGTCTATCCGTCGATCGAGGCGATGCTGGACGCGGAACGCGCGCTTCCGGCGGGCGAGCGGATCGACGCGGTCGCGATCGTGACGCCGAATCACCTGCACGCGCCGATGTCGATCGCGGCACTGGATGCCGGTTTCCACGTGATCTGCGAAAAGCCGATGTCGCTGAACCTGGCGGAGGCGCACGCGATCGCGGAGGCCGCCGCGCGGAGCGGCAGACATTATGCGCTGGCGTTCACCTATAGCGGCTATCCGCTGATCGAGGAGGCGCGCACGCGCGTGGCGCGCGGCGATTTCGGCGCGATCCGGCTGGTGCAGGTCGAATATTCGCAAGGCTGGCTGAGCAGCGCGCTGGACCGCGAGGGCAACCGGCAGGCGGAGTGGCGCACCGATCCGGCCCGCGCCGGGCTTGGCGGGTGCCTGGGCGATATCGGCACGCATGCCTTCCAGCTGGCCGAGCATGTCGGCGGCGTGCGCGTCGAGTCGCTGTGCGCGGACCTGACCACGCACGTACCGGGACGGCGGCTGGACGATGACGTCAGCGTGCTGCTGCGCTTCGAGAACGGCGCGCGCGGCGTGCTGAAGGCAAGCCAAGTCGCGGCGGGGGACGAGAACGGCCTGCGGCTGCGCATCCATGGCGAGAAGGGCGGGCTGGACTGGGCGCAGATGGAGCCGAACACGCTGACGCTGCGCTGGCTGGATCGACCGGCGGAGATCGTGCGGACCGGCGGGCCGGGCGTGTCCGACTCGGCGATGGCGCGGACGCGCACCCCCGCCGGGCACCCGGAGGGGTATATCGAGGCGTTCGCCAACCTGTATCGCGCGGTCGCCGCGACGATCCGGGGGGGCGATGCGGTGGCGGAGCACGGGAGCGCGGCGTGGTTCCCGGGCGCCGAGGACGGCGTGCGGACGATGGCGTTCGTCGAGGCGGTGGTGGCCAATGCGGCGTCACAGGAGAAGTGGAGCGGGCTGGCGGGGTGAGGTCCGTCATTGCGAGCGTCGCGAAGCAATTCAGGGCCGGATCAGGACGCCCTGGATTGCTTCGCGACGCTCGCAATGACGATCAGCGCACCACCTTCGGCAGGATCGCGTCGAGCAGGATCATGCCCGCGTCGGTGACGCGCAGCAGCGCACCGTCGCGGACGATCAGGTCGGGGAGCGCGGCGATCGCGGCGATGTCGACGATCTGTTCGACGCGCATCCCGCCCGCCGCCGCGATCGCCTCCACATCGACGCCCTCGCGCAGCCGCAATCCCATCAATAGCGCCTCGCCGACCCGCGTCGCGGCGTCGAGCGGTTCCTCGCTCTCGATCCCGTGCCCGTTGCGCGCGACCGCCGCGAGCCAGTTCTCGGGCTTCTTGCGGCGGAAGGTGGCGAGATGGTCGCGGCGCCCGTGCGCGCCGGGACCGACGCCCGCATAATCGCGATAGCGCCAGTAAGCGAGATTGTGGCGGCTCTCCGCGCCGGGACGGGCGTGGTTCGAAATTTCATAGGCGGGCAGGCCGGCGGCGGCGGTGCGCGCGCGGGTGAGCCCGAACAGGTCGGCGGCGTCGTCGCCATCGGGGATCGCCAGCCGCCCCGCCGCCGCCTCGGTGGCAAAGCGCGTGCCGGGCTCTATCGTCAGTTGATAGAGCGACAGATGCTCGGTCCCGAACGCCAGTGCGCGCGCGAGTTCCGCGTCCCATGCCTCCAGCGACTGACCGGGCCGGGCGTAGATCAGGTCGAAGCTGACCCGCGCGAAGGTCGCCTGCGCGACGTCGAGCGCGCCCAGCCCCTCGCCGACATCGTGCGCGCGCCCCAGAAAGCGCAGCGCGTCGTCGTCCAGCGCCTGTAGCCCCAGCGACACGCGGTTCACCCCCGCCGCCGCCAGATCGGCGAAACGCGCCGCCTCCACCGACGACGGATTCGCCTCCAGCGTGATCTCGACATCGCCGACCGGCGTCCAGGCGGTGGAGGCGGCGTCGACCAGCGCCGCGACGGTGGCGGGCGGCATCAGCGACGGCGTGCCGCCCCCGAAGAAGATCGAGCCCAGCCGCCGCCCCGGCATCAGCGCGATCTCGTGCGCGAGGTCGGCGAGCAGCGCGTCGTGCCATTGCGCCTCGTCCACCGTGGCGCGGACATGGCTGTTGAAGTCGCAATAGGGGCATTTCGAGACGCAGAACGGCCAATGGATGTAGAGCGCCAGCGGTGCGGCGGCGCGCGCCGCGCGGTCGCGTGCCGCGGCGTCGGGGGCGGGATCGAGCAGGGACATGGTCGCGCGCATATGGCGGTTCGTCGCGCCCGGCGCCACCTGCGCCGCAAAGCGGACTGATCCATGTTGTGTTGGCGTAACGTTCTTGGCAGTCAGGCGGGCGATGTCGATCCGCCGATTCGTCGCGTTGCTGCTCATCCTGTCCCCCTGCGCGCCGGGCGAGGCGGCAGGGGTGGAGTGGCGGATGGCGCGCCCGGCGCCGGTGCGCGACGACGCGCTGCTCCAGCGCGACATGCTCGACGCGCACAATCGCGCGCGCGGCGAACTCGGACTGCCGCCGCTGACGTGGAGCCCGACGCTGGCCGCCGCCGCCGAGGTGCATGCGCGCGAACTGGCGCGGCGCGGGCGGCTGTTCCACGCGGCGCAGCCGGCGGGGGCGGCGTGGCAGGGGGAGAATCTGTTCTCCGGCACGCGCGGCGGCTATGGCTATGGCGAGATGGCCGGTTACTGGCTCGCCGAGCGGCGGTATTTCCGCAACGGCCCCAGCCCGCGCTTCAGCCGCACCGGACGCTGGCAGGATGCGGCGCATTATGCGCAGATGGTATGGCGCGACACCACCCAAGTGGGCTGCGCGATGGTGCCGGGGCAGGCGGAGGATTTCCTGGTCTGCCGGTACTCACCCGGCGGCGAGGTGCGCGGGCGACGCGCCTATTGAGGCGCGCGGCGCGGCGGGGTCGACGCGCGGTGCGTCATCGGACGCGTGGCGCAGCGATCCAGTGACGGATCAGCGCTGCACCACGCGCGCCGACGGGTTAGAAGACCGCCGCGACCAATTGCCGGAAGGCGTCGCCGCGATGGCTGATCTCGTTCTTGGCGGGTTCGTCCATCTCGCCGAAGGTGCTGTCGTGGCCGACCGGCAGGAATACGGGATCATAGCCATGACCCTTGAGCCCACGCGGCGGCCACACGAGCGTGCCGTCGACGCGCCCCTCGAACCATTCGACATGTCCGTCGGGCCATGCCAGCGCCAGCGCACAGACGAAATGCGCGTCGCGCGGCGCGTGCGGAGTCTCCCCCAACTTGTCCTCGACCAGCCGCATCGCGTGCGCGAAGTCCTTGTCCGGCCCGCCCCAGCGCGCCGAGAAGATGCCGGGATCGCCGCCCAGCGCATCGACGCACAACCCGCTGTCGTCGGCCAGCGCGGGGAGGCCCGACAGGTCCGCCGCCGCGCGGGCCTTCAACTCGGCATTCATGACGAAGGTGGTGCCGGTCTCCTCGGGCTCGGGCAGGTCGAGCGACGCGGCGGAGATCACCTCCAGCCCATAGCCTTCCAGCAGGGCGCCGATCTCGCGCACCTTGCCGGCGTTATGGCTGGCGATCACCAGCTTGCCGGGCTGGAGCTTACGGATCGCCTGCGGCTCGGCGCCCTCGCCGCTCATGCGACCGCGCGCCCCTGGGCGGCGAAGATCTCGTTGCAGCCGATCCGCGCCAGGCGGAGCAAGCGCAGCAGCGCTTCCTCGTCATAGGTGGCGTGCTCGGCGGTCGCCTGCGCCTCGGCGATGTGCCCGTTTTCGAGCAGCACGAAATTGGCGTCCGCATCGGCGTTCGAATCCTCGTCGTAATCGAGGTCGAGCACCGGATTGCCCTTGTAGATGCCGCACGACACGGCGGCGATCTTCTGTTTGATCGGATCGGCGGTCAGCTTGCCCGAGGCCAGCAGCCCGTCGACCGCTAGGCGCAGCGCGACCCACGCGCCCGAGATCGAGGCGGTGCGCGTGCCGCCATCGGCCTGGATCACGTCGCAATCGAGCGTGATCTGGCGCTCGCCCAGCAGCGTCAGGTCGGTGACGGCGCGCAAGCTGCGCCCGATCAGCCGCTGAATCTCCTGCGTGCGGCCCGATTGCTTGCCCTTGGCGGCCTCGCGGCTGCCGCGCGTGTGGGTGGCGCGCGGGAGCATCCCGTATTCGGCGGTGACCCAGCCCTGGCCCTTGCCGCGCAGGAACGGCGGCACGCGCTCCTCGACGGAGGCGGTGACGAGCACCTTGGTATCGCCGAAGCCGATCAGCACCGAGCCTTCGGCATGGCGCGTGAAGCGCGGCTCGATCGTGATGGGGCGCATCTGGTCGGGGGTGCGGCCGCTGGGGCGCATTCAACTCTCCTCAAGGTCGGATCGTTCAGGCCCCTAGCGAGGTTGGCGCAGCGGCGCCAGCGACTAACGGGAGAGCGTGCCATGCGCGAATGGATGACGGTAGCAGCGCTCCTGGTAGCGGGGTGCACGCCGGTCGAACTGCGTTCGCGACCGGTGGCGCAGCCCGAGGCGGCGCCGGCGACAGGGGAGGCGATCACGCTGGCGACGGGGCCGTGTTTCGGGACATGCCCGGTATATCGGGTGACGATCCGGGCGGACGGATCGGGGACGTTCGAGGGGCAGCGCTTCACCGAGGTGACGGGGACGCGGGCGTTCACCGCCGATCCGGCGACGTACCGGCGCTTCGCGGCGCTGCTGGCCCGATACCGCCCACAGGGCGAGCGGCGAATCGTGATGGGATCGCCCGACTGCCCGGTCGCGCCGACCGACATGCCGAGCGCGCAGGTAAGCTGGGGCGGGCGCGACACCCTCGATTTCTATTACGGATGCCGGACGGGTAACGAGGCGCTGGCGACGGCGCTGCGCGATGCGCCGGCGCTGCTGCCGATCGCGGGGTTCATCAAGGCGAAGTGAGCGTCAGTGGACGATCCAGGCGCGCGCGCCGGGCACATCGTCGAAAATGCGCATATAGGGTTGCGTCATGACGCGGCGGATCTGCTGGCGCGCGACGGGGATGACGACGACCACCGCGATGCGGCTGGCCTTCGGGATCTGCGCCATGTGTTTCAGCAACTCGGCCAGCGCATCCTGCGGCTGCGCCCCGCACGGCGCGATATCGAGCAGCAGGCGATAGCCCGAGCCGAACCCCGCCGACAGGAAACGACGCATGAAATCCTGTGCATAGCCGGCGACTTCGGCGTGGGCGAACGGGCGCCGCCACTGCACGGTCATCAGGTGCAGGTCACGGTCCGTGATGATCTGGTACATCGATGGCGGCCCTTCCGGCGGGGATCATGCGCCTGGATTGATTGCCGAACCATGAAGGCGACTGTTGAGCGCCGCGCCGCGCGCGCATACATCGGTGGACGTGACCCGTTCGCCGCCCATCGCCGAGCTGACCGATCGCGCGCGTGACATCTTCCGCCGCGTCGTCGACGGCTATCTGGAAAGCGGCCAGCCGGTGGGATCGCGGACGCTGGCGCAGGCGGGGCTGAACCTCTCGCCCGCCTCGATCCGGGGCGTGCTGGCCCAGCTCGAACTCGCCGGGCTGCTGACCGCGCCGCACACCTCCGCCGGGCGGATGCCGACCGAGCGCGGCCTGCGCCTGTTCGTCGACGGGATGATGCAGGCGCACGAGCCGACCGACGAGGAGCGCAAGCAGATCGAGGCGCGCGCCGGCGCACGCGGCCCGGTCGAGGAAGCGCTGGCCGCGACCACCGCCGCGCTGTCCGGCCTGTCGGCGTGCGCGGGGCTGGTGATGGTGCCCAAGCGCGAGGCGGTGCTGCGCTCGATCGCGTTTCTGCCGCTGGGGCCGGCACAGGCGCTGGCGGTGTTGGTGGGGGAGGACGGCGCGGTCGAGAATCGCGTGGTCGACCTGCCGATCGGGATCGCGCCGGGCGCGCTGGTCGAGGCGGGGAATTACATGACCGCGACGCTGGCCGGGCTGACGCTGGGCGAGGCGCGCGTGCGGCTGGAGGGCGAGGTGGCGGCCGGGCGCTCGGCACTGGACGCGGCGGCGCGCACGCTGGTCGAGCGCGGGCTGGCGGTGTGGAGCGAGGATGGCGCGCGGCGCCCGGTGCTGATCGTGCGCGGGCACGGCCGGCTGCTGGACGACGCCGATGCCGCCGATCTGGAACGGGTGCGCGCGTTGCTCGACGATCTGGACGGGAAGCAGGAGGTGGCGGCGCTGCTCGATTCGGCGCGCGCGGGCGATGCGACGCGGATCTTCATCGGCGCGGAGAACAAGCTGTTCACGCTCAGCGGCTCGTCGGTGATCGCCAAGCCGTTTCGCGGGCGGGATGGCAACGTCGTCGGCGTGGTCGGGGTGATCGGCCCGACGCGGTTGAACTACGCGCGTGTCGTGCCCATGGTGGATTTCACGGCCGCGACGCTCACCCGGCTGCTCGGGTGAGGCGCGGCGTTTCGACGTCAACGAACAGGACCGACATGACCGACAACGCCACCCCGCCCGAAGACCTGCGCGAAGCGACGGCGGAAGCCGCCCCCGAGGTCGCGGAGCATGACGCCGCCGCCGCGCGCATCGCGGAGCTGGAGGAGCAGCTGGCCGCCGCGCGCCAGGAGACGCTGTATGCGCAGGCCGATATCCAGAACGTTCGCCGCCGCGCCGAGAAGGACGCCGCCGACGCGCGCGCCTATGCCGCGACCGGCTTCGCGCGCGACGTGCTGTCGGTGAGCGACAATCTGGAGCGCGCGTTGGCGGCGATCCCGGCGGAGCTGCGCGAGGACGAGAAGTTCAAGGGGCTGGTCACCGGGCTGGACGCGACCGGGCGCGAGCTGGCGAGCGTGTTCGGGCGGCACGGCCTGACCAAGATCGAGGCGATGGGCCAGCCGCTGGACCCCAACAAGCATCAGGCGATGATGGAGATGCCGAGCGATCAGCCGGCGGGCACGGTGGTGCAGGAGATGCAGGCGGGCTGGATGATCAAGGACCGGCTGTTGCGCCCGGCGTTGGTCGGGGTGGCGAAGAAGCCGGAGTGATCGCTTAGTCGTCATTGCGCGCGGAGCGAAGCAATCCAGGGCGTCCTGGTCCGTCACTGTATTGCTTCGCTCCGCGCGCAATGACGCACGATAACAAGAAGGGCGGGTCGCGGTCTTCACCGCGCCCGCCCTTTTCCGTGGCCGAAGCCGCTCGGCTTCAATCGAGTCGGCGCGCCAGCTCCACGTTCAGCCCCAGTGCGATCAGCGTGCCGAGCGCGCCCGACAGCAGGTAACCCCCCGCCGCGACCAGCCCGAACGCCTGCGTCAGCGCCAGCGCGGCCAGCGGCGCGAAACCCGCGCCGAACAGCCAGGCGAGATCGGAGGTCAGCGCGGCGCCGGTGTAGCGCGCGCGCTTCGGGAAGTTGCTGGTCACCGCGCCCGACGACTGGCCGAACGAGATGCCGAGCAGCAGGAAGCCCATGACCATGAACAGGATCTCGCCCGCCTTGCCGCCGTTCAGCAATTGCGGTGCGAAACCGCTGAATGCCGCGATCCCGGCGGCGGTGTAGCCGAGCACGCTGCGGCGCCCGATCCGGTCGGCGAGCAGCCCCGACAGCACGATCGCGCCCAGCCCGACGATGCCGCCCAGCACCTCGATCATCAGGAAGGTCGAGATATCCTCGCGTGTGTAGAGTGCCACCCACGAGAGCGGGAACACCGTGACCATGTGGAACAGCGCGAAGCTGGCGAGCGGAGCGAAGGCGCCGATGACGATGTTGCGCCACTGCGCCTTGACGGTCGCGGTGACGCGCGACGGCGTCAGCTCGCGGCTGTGGAACAGTTCGGCATACTCCGGGGTGACGACGATGCGCAGCCGCGCGAACAGCGCCACGACGTTGAGCGCGAACGCCACGAAGAACGGATAGCGCCAGCCCCAGGAGATGAAATCCTCCGGCGCCAGCGTGGAAACGAAGAAGGCGAACAGCGCGCTGGCCACGATCAGCCCGAGCGGCGCGCCAAGCTGCGGCACCATCGCCCACCAGCCGCGCTTCTTGTCGGGTGCGTTGAGCGCGAGCAGCGACGGCAGCCCGTCCCACGCGCCGCCCAAGGCGATCCCCTGACCGACTCGGAACAGCGCCAGCAGGATCGCGGACCAGTGACCGATCGTGTCGAAGCCGGGGAGGAAGGCGACCAGCACCGTCGAGGTGCCGAGCAGGAACAGCGCGATCGTCAGCTTCGTGCCCCGGCCGTAGCGGCGATCGAGCTTCATGAAGATCTGCGTCCCGATCGGGCGCGCGATGAACGCCAGCGGGAAGAGCGCGAACGACCACAAGGTGGCGGCGATCGGCTGCATATAGGGGAAGATCACCGCCGGGAAGACGATGACCGACGCGATCGCGTAGACGAAGAAGTCGAAGAATTCCGAGGTACGCCCGATGATGACGCCGATCGCGATCTCGCCGGGGCGCACATCATGATCGCCCTTGCTATGAAGGGCGCGGGCATCCTGCTCAAGCGAGGTGGACGAAGCGGTGGCCATATTCATTCCCGATCGGACGGACGGACGTGTTCCGGCGCAGCCCTAGCCTAAACGATTTGCGGCGTGGATGGGACAAAATGTCCTATTCCGCTGCGACGCAGCAAAGCGTAGCGGCGCGACCATGATCCGTCGTCCCGCCAGAGGTGCGCCCGGCCGCACGCCTTTCGTCCGCCACTTGGCCGCCGCTGCCGCGCTGTTCGCGCTCGGCGGGTGCAACACCGTCGTGATTCATCCCGCCGGCGATGTCGCGGTGCAGCAATCCAGCCTGATCGTCTGGTCGACGGTGCTGATGCTGTTGATCATCGTGCCGGTGATGGCGCTGACGGTGGTCTTTGCGTGGCGATATCGCGAGCAGAATACCGAGGCGAGCTACGAGCCCGACTGGGATCACTCGACCGGCCTCGAACTGGTGATCTGGGCCGCGCCGCTGCTGATCATCATCGCGCTGGGCGCGCTGACCTGGGTCGGGACGCACACGCTGGACCCGTATCGTCCGCTGGCGCGCACCGCGCCGGGCAAGCCGGTGGCGGCGAACGCGAAGCCGCTGGAAGTGCAGGTCGTCTCGCTCGACTGGAAATGGCTGTTCATCTATCCCGAACAGGGCGTGGCGACCGTCAACGAGCTGGTCGTGCCGGTCGATCGCCCGGTCAAGTTCACGATGACCTCGTCGAGCGTGATGAACGCGCTGTGGGTGCCGGCGATGGCGGGCATGATCTACACAATGCCGGGCATGGAGACGGTGCTGCACGGCGTGCTGAACCGCACGGGCAAGTTCGAGGGCCGCTCGGGCAATTATTCGGGTGCGGGTTTCTCGCACATGACCTTCTGGACGCATTCGGTGACGCCGGCGCGGTTCGACCAATGGGTGGCGGGCGTGAAGCGCAACCGCTGGCAGCTCGACAACGCCACCTATCTGAAGCTGGCCAAGCCGAGCGAGAAGGTGCGCCCGATCGGATTCGGCACGGTCGACGCCAGCCTGTTCAAGCGCGTGGTGGCGATGTGCGTGAAGCCGGGGACGAGCTGCATGCAGAACATGTCGCACGCCGGGCCGGCGGTGAACGACCGGCCGCAGCGCGCAGACGAGCCGGAAGGCGCGCTGACCCGCGACGCCGGGGAAAAAGGGGAAAGCCCGCACCTGAGCGCGCCGCATGGCGACGCGCCGGGCGCGAACGATCCGGGAGCGGGAAACCGCAACATGACCAAGCTGGAAATCCCCGCGCCGCTGCGCGCGACCGCCTCGAAGGAGGCTTGAGGACTTATGTCGGACGATCTCATCAAGACGATCTTCGGGCGGCTGACGCTCGAGAGCTTTCCGATCCACGAGCCGATCCTGGTCGGCACCTTCATCATGGTGGCGATCGGCGGCGCGGCGGTGCTCGGCGCGCTGACCTATTTCAAGCTGTGGGGCTATCTCTGGAAGGAGTGGTTCACCAGCGTCGATCACAAGAAGATCGGCATCATGTACATCGTGCTGGCGATCATCATGTTCCTGCGCGGCTTCGCCGACGCGCTGATGATGCGCGCGCAGCAGGCGATGGCGTTCAACGGCAGCGAGGGCTTCCTGCCCGCGCACCATTATGACCAGGTGTTCACCGCGCACGGCGTGATCATGATCTTCTTCGTGGCGATGCCGTTCGTCACGGGGCTGATGAACTATGTCGTCCCGCTCCAGATCGGCGCGCGCGACGTCAGCTTTCCGTTCTTGAACAATTTCAGCTTCTGGATGACGGTCAGCGGCGCGGTGACCGTGATGATGAGCCTGTTCGTCGGCGAGTTCGCGCGCACCGGCTGGCTGGCCATGGCGCCATTGTCGGGGCTCGATTACTCGCCCGACGTCGGTGTCGATTACTATATCTGGGCGCTCCAGATCGCGGGCGTCGGCACGTTGCTGTCGGGCGTCAACCTGCTGGCGACGATCATCAAGATGCGCGCGCCGGGCATGAGCCTGATGCAGATGCCGATCTTCACCTGGTCGGCGCTGGTCACCAACGTCCTGATCGTCGCTGCCTTCCCGGTGCTGACCGCGGTGCTCGCGATGCTGAGCCTCGACCGCTACATCGGCACCAACTTCTTCACGAACACCGGCGGGGGAAACCCGATGATGTACGTGAACATGATCTGGATCTGGGGCCACCCGGAGGTGTACATCCTGATCCTGCCCGCGTTCGGCGTGTTCTCGGAGGTCGTCTCGACCTTCTCGGGCAAGCGGCTGTTCGGCTATACGTCGATGGTCTATGCGCTGATCGTCATCTGCATCCTGTCGTACCTGGTGTGGCTGCACCACTTCTTCACGATGGGTTCGGGCGCCAGCGTCAACAGCTTCTTCGGCATCACGACGATGATCATCTCGATCCCGACGGGGGCGAAGATCTTCAACTGGCTGTTCACGATGTATCGCGGGCGGATTCGCTTCGAGCTGCCGATGATGTGGGCGGTCGCGTTCATGCTGACCTTCGTGGTCGGCGGCATGACCGGCGTCATGCTGGCGGTGCCGCCGGCGGACTTCCAGTTCCACAACTCGCTGTTCCTCATCGCGCACTTCCACAACGTGATCATCGGCGGCGTGCTGTTCGGGATGTTCGCGGGCGTGAATTACTGGTGGCCCAAGGCCTTCGGGTTCAAGCTCGACCGGTTCTGGGGCACGATCAGCTTCTGGTGCTGGGTCGTCGGCTTCTGGGTCGCGTTCACCCCGCTCTACGTGCTGGGGCTGATGGGGGTCACCCGCCGCCTGCGCGTGTTCGAGGATCCCTCGCTACAGATCTGGTTCGTCGTCGCCGCAATCGGCGCGCTGATCATCGCCGCCGGGATCGGCGCCATGCTGATGCAATTCTACGTCAGCATCCGCGACCGCGACAGCGAGCGCCTGCGCGACTTCACGGGCGATCCGTGGAACGGGCGCACGCTGGAATGGGCGACCTCGTCGCCGCCGCCGGCCTATAACTTCGCGTTCACGCCCGTCGTCCACGATCTGGACGCGTGGCACGACATGAAGTCGAAGAAGGCCGAGCGTCCGACCAGCGGCTTCCGGGCGATCCACATGCCCAAGAACACCGGCGCCGGCGTGATCCTGGCCGGGCTGTCGACCGTGTTCGGCGTGGCGATGATCTGGTACATCTGGTGGCTGGCGGCGCTGGCGTTCGTCGCGCTGATCGCGACCGCGATCGGGCACACCTTCAACTACGACCGCGACTTCCACATTCCCGCCGAGGATGTCGTCAACAGCGAGGACGCGCGCACCCGCGCGCTCCAGTCGGCGGGGGTGTGAGCACGATGAGCACGACGACGATGCAGACCGCGCCGGGGGATGCCGCCCCGTCCTATTACGATCTGGACGAGCATGAGCATCCGCCGGGCGCCAGCACCATGCTGGGCTTCTGGCTGTACCTGATGAGCGACTGCCTGATCTTCGCGATGCTGTTCGCCGCGTACGGCGTGTACGGCGGCAGCTTCGCGGGCGGGCCGGGGCCCAAGGAGCTGTTCGAACTGCCGCTGGTGGCGGTGAACACGACCGCGCTGCTGTTGTCGTCGATCACCTATGGCTTCGCGATGATCAACGCCGACGAGCAGAACAAGGCGCGGGCGCTGATGTGGCTGGGCGTGACCGGCCTGTTCGGCCTGGCGTTCCTGTCGATCGAGCTCTACGAATTCAGCAACCTGATCCATGAAGGCGCGGGGCCGTGGCGTTCGGCGTTCCTGTCGTCGTTCTTCACGCTGGTCGGCACGCACGGGCTGCACGTCACCTTCGGCCTGATCTGGCTGGTGACGCTGATGGTGCAGGTGTCGCGGCGCGGGCTGGAGCCGGCAAACCTGCGCCGTCTGCAGTGCCTGTCGCTGTTCTGGCACTTCCTCGACGTCATCTGGATCGGCGTCTTTACCTTCGTCTATCTGCTGGGAGTGCTGCGCTGATGAGCGGCGAGACGCATCACGGGCACGATCACGCGCCCGTGCACGGCCACCACGACGCGCACGACCATCATGGCGGCGCGTCGCACGGATCGCGCCGCGAATATTGGATCGGCTTCCTGCTCTCGGTGCTGCTGACCGCGCCGGCCTTCGCGCTGGTGATGACCGGCATCATCCCCGATCCGCGCGTCACCGCCGGGATCGTGATGGCGCTGGCGATGGTGCAGATCGTGGTCCACATGATCTACTTCCTGCACATGAACACCAAGTCGGAGAACGGCTGGACGATGCTGGCGCTGATCTTCACCGCGATCATCGTGCTGATCGTGATCGCCGGGTCGCTGTGGGTGATGTACCACATGAACCTGAACATGATGCCCGGTATGGGCGGAGAGATGTCCAGCGGCGGCATGTGATGCGCGCGCGGCTCGCCCTGGCCGGGATCGCGCTGCTGCTGGCGGCGGTGCTGACGGGGCTGGGCGTGTGGCAGGTCGAGCGGCGCGCATGGAAGCTGGCGCTGATCGAACGCGTCGAGGCGCGGCTGGCGGCGCCCGCCGTGTCCGCGCCACCTCGTGCGCGCTGGGCGGCGATCACCGCCGATGATGCTTATGCCCGGGTGACCGCCACCGGCACGTGGCGCGCGGCGCCGCCGGTGTTCACGCAGGCGGTGACCGACATCGGCGCGGGTTATTGGGTGCTGTCGCCGCTCGCCACCGCGCAAGGCACGATCCTGGTCAATCGCGGCTTCGTGCCGACGGATGATCGCAGGACGATCGCGGCGCCGGTCGGCCCGGCGCGCGTGACCGGCTTGCTGCGCGTGACCGAGCCGGACGGCGGCTTCCTGCGCGACAACGATCCCGGCGACGACCGCTGGTATTCGCGCGACACCGCCGCGATCGCGCGGGCGCGTCGGCTGGGGCCGGTCGCCCCCTATTTCATCGATGCCGAGGCGGTGCCGGGCGCAGCGTGGCCGCGCGGCGGGCTGACGGTGGTGAGGTTCCGCAACAATCATCTGGTGTACGCGCTGACGTGGTTCGCGCTGTCGGCGATGATGGCGTATTTCGCGTGGCGGATCGCGCGCGCGCGCGGAGATGGCGAGGCCGGCTGAGCGCTTGCCCGCACCGACCTCGGGCGATGGGCCGTCAGGCGGTCAGATGCTGATAGAGGATCGAGCTGCCGATCACGACCAGCACGATCCCGCCGATGACGGTGGCATATTGACCCAGATACGCCCCCACGCGCTTGCCGAGCAGCACCCCGCCGGTGGCGACGAAGCTGGTCGTCGCGCCGATCACCAGGCAGGCGATCCAGATGTTCACGTCCATCAGCGCGAGCGTCACGCCCACCGCCGCCGCATCGATGCTGGTGGCGATCGCGGTAAGCGACAGGCGCAGGTAGTTCGGCGCCGCGTCCGCCGACGCTTCGGGCTGCACGGCCTCATCGCCGCCCCGCACCGCCTGAACCACCATATGGCCGCCGATGCCGAGCAACAGGAAGAACGACACCCAGTGATCCCAGTCGGCGATCCAGTCGTTCACCAGATAGCCGAGCAGCCAGCCGATCGCCGGCGTCACCGCCTCGAACAGGCCAAAGACGAGGCCGACGCGCACCGCGTCGCTCCAGCGCGTGCGGGGCGCCTGTGCGCCCTTGCCGAGCGCGGCGGCGAATGCGTCGACGGACAGGCTGGCGCCCAACGCGCCCAGCGTGAGGAAACCTGGCATTGTCATGATCTTCCCTGGGCCAACAACCAAACGACACGCACCCCTCCCGGCCCAACGCGGAACAGCGGTGTCGTTGGTCTCGCCTGGCAGCGCGGTGGCTGCTGCAATCGCCACGATCGGGAGGATCGAGTATGTTGACGATTGCCCCGGTGCGGGTGGCTACTCCCCAAGAGCTGACCGCGACCTAACCGATCACTGTAATCGGATCAACCCTGTCCGATTAGAAAAAGCGTGTCCCCCGGGTGATCTGGACGATGGCGCGGCGCCCCCGATCCGCCTTATGGAGAGCGCATGCCCTCCTCTGACATCATCGCCGGAACCGGGCTGCGCGAGGATGCGGGGCGACGCAACGTGCGGCTGCTGTCGATCCTGCGCTGGCTGGCGGTGGGAGGGCAGCTGGCGACGATCCTGCTCGTCCACTTCGTCGTCGGCGTCCACCTGCCGCTGGTGCCGATGCTGGGCGCGGTGGCGGTGCTGGTGACGCTCAACGTGGCGATCGCGCAGATCGTCGGGCGGCGCCCGATCACGTACGGCGCGCTGTTCGCGACGTTGCTGGTCGACGTCGCGTGCTTGACGACGCAATTGTACCTGAGTGGCGGGGTGAGCAATCCGTTCGTCACGCTGTTCCTGTTGCAGGTGGTGATCGCCGCGCTGCTGCTGCGCGATCATGCGAGCTGGGCGATGGTGGCGATGACCAGCGCGCTGTTCGCGTGGCTGGCGCATTTCGCGCCGCCGTTCGCGCTGCCGCCGGGCTGGGCGTCGACGCTCTCCACCCCGTATGTGGCGGGAAGCTGGTTCAACTTCACGCTGACCGCGACGCTGCTGGCGCTGTTCGTGACGCGCATCGTGCGTAACGTCTCCGAACATGACGCGCGGTTGGCGGCGTTGCGGCAGCGGGCGGCGGAGGAGGAGCATATCGTGCGCATGGGGCTGCTCGCCAGCGGGGCCGCGCACGAGCTGGGCACGCCGCTGTCGTCGATCGCGGTGATGCTGGGCGATTGGCGGCGCGAGCCGGCGATCGCGGCCTCGCCCGCCCTGCTCGCCGATCTGGACGACATGCGTACCGAGGTGACGCGCTGCAAGGACATCCTGAGCCAGGTGCTGCTCGCCTCGGGCGAGGTGCGCGGGCTGGGGCCGGTGCGGACCACGCTGAAGACCTTCCTGTCGGGGATCGTCGGCGACTGGCGGGGCAAGACGCAGGTCGCCGCCGCCTACGAACATCTGATGACCGGCGATCCGCGCATCGTCGCCGACAAGGCACTGGCGCAGACGATCACCAACCTGCTCGACAATGCGCTGGAGGCCGGCGGGCGCGCGATCGCGCTGTGCGCGTGGTGGGACGGCGACCGGCTGGTGCTGTCGGTGCGCGACGACGGGCGCGGCTTCGCCGCCGCGATCCTGGATGGGCTGGGCAAACCCTATATGAGCACCAAGACGCGGCGCGGCGCCGGGCTGGGGCTGTTCCTGGCGGTCAACGTGCTGCGGACGCTGGGCGGGACGGTGTCGGCGCGCAACCGCGAAAGCGGCGGCGGCGAGGTGACGCTGACGCTGCCGATCGCGGCGATCGCGGTGCCGGAGGAGAACGCATGAGCGAGCGACGGCTGCTGATCGTCGAGGACGACGAGGTGTTCGCGCGCACGCTGGCGCGCTCGTTCGAGCGGCGCGGCTATCAGGTGCGCGCGATCGCCGACCCCGACGACCTTGATGCGGCGGTCGCGGCGCTGAAGCCCGATCATGCGGTGGTCGACCTGCGGCTGGGCAACGCCTCCGGGCTGACGTGCGTCGCGCGGCTCCACGCGCTGGATGCGCAGATGCGGATCGTGGTGCTGACCGGCTTTGCCAGCATCGCGACCGCGGTGGAGGCGGTGAAGCTGGGCGCGACCAATTACCTGTCGAAGCCCGCCAATTCCGATGATATCGAGGCGGCGTTCCAGGCGAGCGGCGAGGGTGATGCCAGCGTCGAGCTGGTCGCGTCGCCCACCTCGCTGCGCACGCTGGAATGGGAGCATATCCACCAGACGCTGGCGGATTGCGGGTTCAACGTGTCCGAAGCGGCGCGGCGGCTGGGGATGCATCGCCGTACGCTGGCCCGCAAGCTGGGCAAGCGCCACCTGTAGCGCGCGGTCAGCGCAGCGCCATCCACACCGCCATCGCGACCATCGCGACGTTTTCGACCAGCGACACGAACCCCAGCGGCACGCGGGTGGCGCCGCCGACGCAGGCGCATTTCAGCTCCCGCCGGTCGACATAGACCGCCTTGACCACCGACACCGCGCCGATGGCGCCGATGAACAAGGCGACCGGGACCGACAGCCAGTCGGCGACATGCGCGGTCATCAGCACCCCGGCCAGCCCCTCCGCGAACGGATAGACATAGCCGTAGCGGACCCAGCGCCTCGCCAGCAGATCGTAGTTCAGGAACATGGTCGAGAAGGTCTCGACATCCTGCAGCTTCAGCAGCGCGAGCACGCACATGCTGAACGAGACGAACCATTCGGCGGCACGCATCGTCAACAGGGTGCCGAAGGCGGCAGTGCTGGCGGCGAGCGCCATCAGCGCGGTCATCGCGAAGACCGCGATCACCGGGCGATAGCTGGTCTCCCCGGCGGCGGGGACGCGGATGCCGAAGAAGCGGCGCAGGTCGTCATAGCCCCCCACGCGCTCGCGACCGATGAAGGTCTGCGGCGTGGTCTTCACGCCATGCTCGGCCTTGAAGGCGTCGGTATCCTCGCGGGTGCGCAGCCAATGGTCGTCGACGGCATAGCCGCGCCGCTTCAGGAGATCCTTCGCCTTCACGCCGTAAGGACAGGTGTGTGACGGCATCACCATCCGGTAGAGCGTGGCGCGTTTCTCGGTCATGGCGCAGAGATACCGTCGTCCCGCCGTGATTGCGAGCGTAGCCAAGCAAGCCACGGTCGGACCAGGACGCTCTGGATTGCTTAGATACGCTCGCAATGACGACGGAGGGTCAGCCCTTCAGGATGCGGCGGTAGAGCGCGATATAGTCGTCGGCCATGCGCGCCACGCTGAACCGATCGGCGACCGCGCGGCGGCAGGCGGCGCGGTCGAGTTCGCCGACCCGCTCGATCGCGGCGACGGCCTCGTCGGGGGTGTCGACCAGGAAGCCGTTGACGCCGTGCTCGATCAACTCGGGCATCGAGCCGCGCCGGGTGGCGATCACGGGCGTGCCGCAGGCCATCGCCTCGATCACCGACAGGCCGAACGGCTCGTCGAAATTGATGAGGTGCAGGAGCGCGCGGGCGCCGCCCAGCGCCGCGATCCGCGCATCGCCGCCGACCGCGCCGTGATAGCGGATCGCGGCATCGAGCTGGGGGGCGACTGCGCGGTCGTGATAGCCCTGATCCTGGACGATCCCGTACAGGTCGAGCGCACGCCCCGACGCCCGCGCGGCGGCGATCGCCTCCGCCGCGCCCTTGTCGGGGTGGAGGCGCCCGAAGAAGAGCAGGTCGTCGCTCCCCTCGGCATCGAAGCGGAAATCGTCGAGCGGGATGCCGTGGTGGATCGTCGCGGCATAATGCAGATCCGGATGCCGATCGGCGTCGCTGATCGCGACATAATGCACGCGGTCCTGATAGGGCGCGTACATCGGCAGGATGCGATTCGACGAAAAGCCGTGAATGGTCGTGACCATCGGCGTGGCGACCAGCGGCGCGAAGGCGTGCGCGGGGAAATCGGCCTGGTTGTGGATCAGGTCGAAACGATCGGCCTGCGCGAACAGGTGGCTGAGGTGGCGATGCTCCCACACCTTCGCGTCAATCGCCGGGTCTTCGGAGTAAGGCGCGGGCACCACGCCATCGAGCGTCGCGGCGGTGATGCTGTCGAGCGTGGCGAACAAGGTGACGTCGATGCCGCGTTCGACCAACGCCTCGGTCAGGAGGTGGGTGACCAGTTCCCACGGGCCGTAATGGCGTGGAGGCGTGCGCCACGCGATCGGGGCGAGCATGGCGATCTTCATGGATGAATTCCTAGCTTTGCTTGCCGGATAGCCGTGCCTCCTCCCTCCGTCACCCCGGTGTCTTGCCGTGCCGACGATCAGGACGTGGGGCGGAAGATCATCCCCTCGTTCGCGCGGAGCGTGTCGCTGGTCGCGCCGCCAAGCGTCGACAGCACCACCGTGCCCGCGAACGGCAGCGGCTTCGCGTCCTGGGTCAGGTTCAGCGCCACGCGCAGCACCTCGTCGCCGTGCCGGCGTTCGTAGGCGAGCACGCCGTCGGCGGCATCAAGCAGGTGCATGCCACCCACCGACAGCGCGGGATGCGTGCGGCGCAGCGCGAGCAGGTGGCGGTAGAGCGCGAGCATCGACGCCGGATCGCGCTCCTGCGCGGCGACGTTGCGCGTGTGCCAGTCCGGGTTGAGCGGCAGCCAGGGCTCGACGGTGGAGAAGCCCGCGAATGGCGCGCCATCCCATGGCATCGGTGTGCGCGAACGGTCCCGACCGATGCCGATCCCGGGCTGGCGCAGCTCCTGCGGATCGCGGACGCGATCGGCGGGGATGTCGACCTTGCCGATGCCGAGTTCGTCGCCCTGATAGAGCGTGGGCGTGCCGCGCAGCGTGAGCAGCAGCATTGCGGCGACGCGCGCCTGTGGTTCACCGACCCGTGCGGCGATGCGTGCCGCGTCGTGGCTGCCGATCACCCAGTTCGGCCAGCCATAGGGCGGCAGGCTGGCCTCATAGGCGGCGATCATCGTGCGCAGGGTGGCGGCATCCCACGCGTTTTCGATGAGCTGGAAGTTGAAGGGCAGGTGCACTTGTGGGCGGTCGAGCGTGCCGTACCAGCGGGCGTGCGCATCGTTGGGAAGGAAGATCTCGCCAATCAGCACGCGTGCCTGTCCGTCGGCGCCATAGCTGTCCGCCAGCGCGCGCATCTCGGCGGCGATCGCATGCGCCTCGGGCTGGTCGGTCGAATGGCGCTGGATCAGCCGATCGCGCTCGGTGATGCCGGGGCGCCAATAGGGGTTGGGCGGATTGTCCGGAAATCCTTCCGCCTTCACGATGTGCCACAGCACGTCGATGCGGAAGCCGTCGACGCCGCGATCGAGCCAGAAGCGCATCGCGTCGAACATCGCCGCCTTCACCGCCGGATTGCGCCAGTTGAGGTCGGGCTGCGATGCCAGGAAGGCGTGCAGGTAATATTGGCCGCTGACCGGGTCATATTCCCAGGCCGAGCCGCCGAAATCGCTGATCCAGTTGTTGGGCGGGCCACCATCCGGGGCGGGATCGCGCCAGATGTACCAGTCGCGCTTCGTGCTGTCGCGTCCCGTGCGGCTGTCGACGAACCATGGGTGCCGGTCCGACGTGTGGTTGGGGACGAAATCGAGCAGCAGCTTCAGCCCGCGCTCGTGCGCGGCGGCCAGCACGCGATCAAATGAGGCAAGATCGCCGAACAGCGGATCGACATCGCAATAGTCGGCGACGTCATAACCGAAGTCCGCCATCGGTGACGGGAAGATCGGCGAGAGCCAGATCGCGTCGACGCCCAGCGCCGCGACGTGATCGAGCCGCCGTTCGATCCCCGCCAGATCGCCCACGCCGTCCCCGTCGCTGTCCTGAAACGAACGTGGATAGATCTGGTAGACGGTGCCGCGTTCCCACCACGGGTGATCGTTTCGCTCGGTCATCGAGAGCCACAACCGCGCGCGCGCCGATGCGATCCGTCCCGCCCTCGCGACGTCAGCAACATTTCGTTATCGTTATGAAGAGGAACCAACAGCTTGGCGCCGTGCTTACACATAGATCAGGGGTGCGGACTTCAGGGGCGGGGCGGTCATTTTCGGTTCAGGGCGACAATCGGCATTCAGCACGTTTGGCAGCGAGGCCGCGTGGCTGGCCGGGCTGACCGGGTGGATGGTGCTCGGCGCGGCGGTGATCGCCGCGGCGCTCGGCACGCTGATGTTCGTCGCCGGGCGCAGTCGCGAGGGTGCACTCAGCCATCGCCAGGGCATGCGGCTGGTGCTGTGGGCGGGCGGCATCGTGCCGAGCGTGGTGCTGCTGACGCTGCTGGTCGTCACGCTGCCGGCGATGCGCCCGATCAAGGTGGCGGCGGGCGACCTGCGCATCACCGTCGAAGGCGAGCAATTCTGGTGGCGCGTCCGCTATCAACCGTCCGGCCAGCCGCCGCTGCTGACCGCCAACGAGCTGCGCGTGCCGGTGGGGCGCGATGTCGAGCTGCTGCTGGAGGCGGGAGACGTGCTCCACAGTTTCTGGGTGCCGGGGCTGGCGGGCAAGATGGACATGGTGCCGGGGCGCACCAACCGCCTGGTCGTGCATGCCACGCGTGTCGGGCGGTTTCGCGGGCAATGCGCCGAATTCTGCGGGTTGAGCCACGCGCTGATGGCGTTCGACGTCATCGCGATGGAGCCGGCGGCGTTCGATGCGTGGCTGGCGGCGCAGCGTCGTCCCGCCGACACCGGCGGGGACGGCGCGCGCCTGTTCGCCGCCAACGGATGCGGCGGGTGCCACCGCGTCGCGGGCGTGGCCGACGGCGCGATCGGGCCGGACCTGACGCGGCTGGGCGCGCGCGCCACGCTGGGCGCGGGCATTCAGCCGATGACGCACGCCAATCTGGTCCGCTTCATCCGCGCCGCGCCGACGGTGAAGCCGGGCGCGCGGATGCCCGCCTATCCACAGATGACGAACGACGATGCCGCGACGATCGCGCGCTGGCTGGAGCAGATGCGATGAGCCTCCACGCGCAGGACGATCCCGGCCTACGCGCCGCGCAGGAAGAACGGCTGCGCGCCGTCTGGAAGCCGCCGCAGGGCTGGTTCTTCCGCTGGACCGACACCAACAACAACCAGGTCGGCGTGTGGTACACGCTGACCGCGTTCGGCTTCATGCTGTTCGCCGGCGTGCTGGCGATGATCATGCGCGCGCAGTTGGCGGTGCCTGACAACGACCTCGTCTCGCCATCGACCTTCAACCAGCTGTTCACGCTGCACGGGTCGATGATGATGTTCCTGTTCGCGGTGCCGATGTTCGAGGCGGTCTCGATCATCCTGCTGCCGCAGTTGCTCGGCGCGCGCGACCTGCCGTTCCCACGGCTTTCGGCGTTCGGTTACTGGAGTTTCCTGATCGGCGGCGTGTTCGTCTCCGGCTCGATCTTCTTCAACGTCGCGCCCGATGGCGGGTGGTTCATGTACCCGCCCTTCACCACCCGCACCGACCTGTCGGGGCTGGGCGCGGACATCTGGATGCTGGGGCTCAGCTTCATCGAGGTGTCGTCGGTGGCCGCGGCGGTCGAGCTGATCGTCGGCGTGCTGAAGTGCCGCCCGCCGGGGATGCGGCTCAACCTGATGCCGCTCTATGCGTGGTACATCCTGGTCGTGGCGGTGATGATCCTGTTCGCGTTTCCGCCGTTGATCGCGGGCGACGTGCTGTTCGAGATGGAGCGGCTGCTCGGCTGGCCGTTCTTCGATCAGGCGAAGGGCGGCGACCCGATCCTGTGGCAGCACCTGTTCTGGATCTTCGGCCATCCCGAGGTGTACATCGTTTTCCTGCCGTCGATCGCGCTGTTCGCGATGATCGTGCCGACGTTCGCGCGGCGGCATCTGCTCGGCTATCCGTGGATCGTGCTGGCGGCGGTGGGAACGGCGTTCCTGTCGTTCGGGCTGTGGGTCCATCATATGTTCACGACCGGACTGCCGAAGATCAGCCTGGCGTTCTTCTCTGCCGCCTCCGAAGCCGTGGCGATCCCGACCGGCATCCAGATCTTCGCCTTCATCGCGACCATGTGGGCGGGGCGAGTCGCGTGGTCGACGCCGCTGCTGTATGTCACCGGCTCGATCGCGATCTTCGTGATCGGCGGGCTGACGGGCGTGATGGTGGCGATCGCGCCGTTCGACTGGCAGGCGCACGACACCTACTTCATCGTCGCGCACCTGCACTACGTGTTGATCGGCGGGACGCTGATCCCGTTGTTCGGCGGTCTCTATTATTACTGGCCGTTGATCACCGGCAAGAAGCTGTCGGACCGGATCGGGCGCACCGCCTTCTGGTTGCTGTTCGGGGGCGCCAATCTGACATTCTTCCCGATGCATTTCTCCGGTCTGCTGGGGATGCCGCGCCGTGTGTTCACCTACCCCGCGGAGCTGGGGATCGGCGGGTTGAACATGGCCTCCACGATCGGATCGTGGGTGTTCGCGGCGGGCGTGGCGCTGGTGTGCATCGACCTGGCGCTCAGCCCGCGACGCGCGAAATCGCCGCGCAATCCGTGGAACGCCGGCACGCTGGAATGGCTGGCGCATCCGGATGACGAGGATTGGGGCATCCGGTCGGTTCCGTTGATCGAGAGCCGCTACCCGATCTGGGACCAGACGGATTTCGTGAAGAAGGTCGACGAGGGCCGCTTCTTCCTGCCCGATGCCGAGGAGGGGCGGCGCGAGACGATCGTCACCAGCGTGCTGGATGCCCGCCCGGTTCAGGTGGTGCGGCTGGGCGGCCCCAGCATCAAGCCGATGCTGACCGCGATCGCGCTGGGCAGCGTGTTCATCCTGACCACCTATCACCTGTACTGGTCGGCGCTGGTCGGCGCGGTGGCGACGCTGGCGATGATCCTGTGGTGGCTGTGGACCGGTACCGCCGAAATCCCGGAGAAGGAGTGCAAGCCGATCGGCCATGGCATCAACCTGCCGCTGTATATCTCCGGCGCGTCGGCCAGCGGCTGGTGGGCGATGTTCATCACGATGATGGCGGACGCCACCGCCTTTTCGGGGCTGGTCTTCGGCTACTATTTCTTCTGGACGCGCCATGAGGACTGGCCGCCGAGCGGCGTCGGGCTGGACGGGCCGGGCAGCTTCTGGCCAATGATCGCGCTGGCGGTGTCGCTGGCCGGCTGGGCGATGACGATCGCGGCGCGCGAGACGAACCGGCGCGGCGCGGTGGGGGCCGCGCGTGCGTTGCTGGCGCTGGGCGCCCTCGCCTCGCTGACGGCGATCGGTGCGGGGCTGGCCGGGCCGTGGCTGTCCGGACTGGCGCCCAAGCTGCACGTCTATCCGGCGATCGTATGGACGCTGGTGATCTGGACGACCGCGCACGCCGGGGTGGGCGCGATCATGCAGCTCTACACCCTGGCGCGCAGCCTGGCGGGAAAGATGACGCCCAAATATGACGCCGACGTTCGCAACATCACCGTCTACCAGCATTTCATGGCGCTGACCGCGCTGGTCACCTACGCCACGATCGGCCTGTTTCCGGGGGCGGCATGAAGGACGAGGCACCGCACGGGCCGGAGCGTCGCGGCTTGCGCCATCGTCTGCGCGAGTTGCGCGTCACTCTGTGGACGCTGATCGTGCCGCCCAGCGTCTGGGCGGTGCATTTCCTGTTCTGCTATTTGTGGGTGGCGGTGAGCTGCGCGAAGTTCGGTGCGTTCCCGCGCTTCACCGTCGCTTTCGTCGCTGGCACGATCGTGGCACTGGCGATCATCTTGGCCTCGGGCTGGATCGCGTGGGTGCAGACGCGTACCCCCGGCGACCCGGCACCGCACGATCAGGGCACCGATATCGACCGGCTGCGCTTCCTGGCGATGTCGACGTTGCTGCTGGCGGGGCTGAGCTTCATCGCGGTGATCTTCACCGCCGCGCCTGCGCTGATCCTGACGGATTGCCGATGATCGCGCTGTCGGGCCTGTTCCTCGCGTTCGTCACGAGCGCGCTCGGCGTCGCGGGGTTGGGCATGATCGGCCATATGGCCGCGCATATGGGCGCGGTCGCGGTGGCGGCGCCAGTGCTGGCGCTCGCGTGGCCGGGGCACGGCCGCGCGGGTGGTCCGCTCGGCTGGGCGACCGCCGAGTTCGTCGTCGTCTGGGCATGGCACGCGCCCGTGCTGCGCGCGCTGGCGGATATGAACGTCGCGGTCGCACTGCTGGAACAGGCCATGTTCCTGGCGGTGGGCATCGGCCTGTGGCGCGCGGCGCTGGCGCACCCGGCCGGCGGGGTCGCCGCGCTGCTGCTCACCTCCATGCACATGACGTTGCTGGGCGCGTTGATCGGGCTGGCGCCGCGTCCGCTGTACGCGATGATGGCGATGCATCCGGCCCCAGGGCTGGACGCGCTGACCGATCAGCAACTGGGTGGAGTGGTGATGCTGGTGATCGGCGGCGCTGCCTATTGCCTGGGCGGACTGGCGCTGCTCGGCACGATGTTGAGGGAGCGCGCGGCGGCATGACGATCCGGCTGACATGGAAGCGTGCCGTCGCGGCGCTGCTGGGGGTCGTGCTGGCGGGGTTGCTGTTCGCCTGGTCCGGGATCTTCAACATTGCCGCCTCGTCCGGGCATTGGGCGGTGACCGAGTGGTTCCTGCACTGGACGATGCGCAATTCGGTGAAGACGCATAGCTTCTTCGACTCGCCCAAGGATCCGATCGCGACCGACGGGCAATTGGTGAGCGCGGCGGGGCATTTCGCCGCCGCCTGCGCCAGCTGCCACGGCGCGCCGGGCCAGCGCCCGTCGCCCGTGATGCAAGAGGCGATGCCGCCGGCGCCCGACCTGGCGGTGAATGCGCGGCAATGGACCGATGGGCAGTTGTTCTACATCCTGCGCCACGGCGTGAAATATTCGGGCATGCCCGCATGGGGGGCGCCGGGGCGGGACGACGAGATCCGCCGGATGGTCGCGTTCGTGCGCCGCCTGCCGGAGATGACGCCCGCCCAATATCGTACCCTGGCCGGCGAGGCGCAGGGGGCTGGCACTACCGACGTGCGCGCGCTGGGCAGCAACGTGCTGGCGGGATGCGTCGCCTGTCATGGCGCGGACGGGCGGGGCCGGGGGCAACCGGATATTCCGATCCTGGGTGGGCAGCGCCCCGCCTATCTGGAGACGGCGCTGGCCGCCTATGCCGATGGCCGGCGCGGCAGCGCGGTGATGGGCTATGCCGCCGCGACGCTGACCGCCGCCGAGCGCCGCGCGCTGGCCGGGCATTTCGCGGCGATGCCGGGGCTGGGGGCCGCGCCGCAAGGCGATCCGCGCGCGCGGGTGATCGTCGAGCGCGGGCTGCCCGAGCGACAGCTTCCCGCCTGTGCGAGCTGCCACGGCGCGGGCAAGCCGCAGCCGGTGCTGAGCGGGCAGCGGGCGGGCTATATCGCGGCGCGGCTGCGCCACTGGAAGGGTGACGGCAAGGAAATCGATGTGCGCCTGCCGCAGAACGTTATGCCGGTGATCGCGCGCCGCATTCCCGAAGAGCTGATCGATCCGCTGGCCCGTTATCTGGCCGGCGAGCGAGGCTGATCGAGGTTCTTGCATTGATTCGCCAAATTGCCAATTTGAGGCGCTGACACCGCAGGATTCGCCCCCTGGAAGGCTGCGTCGCCGGCGTGTGGGTGACGTCGGCAACAGGCGAGGAGGCGGTGGTGAAGGCCGAAGTGCATGACGAAACCGATCTTCTTGCGACACTGGCGCGCAAGAATGCGGTCCTCCAGGCGATCAACCGCATCTTTCACGAGGCGTTGGGCGCCACCACCGAGGAAGCGCTGGGGCGGCTGTGCCTGGCGGTCGCGGAGGACCTGACCGGCGCGGCGTATAGCTTCATGGCGGAGCTGACCCCGGAGGGCGACCGGCTGCACGACCTGGCGATCAGCGATCGCGGGTGGGCGGTGTTCCGTCGCGATTGGCCGCATGTCGGCAAGGAGGGTGCGCCGACGCACCTGGATCTGCACGGCTTGTATGGGCGGGTCATCAAGGACGACGCCAGCCTGATCGCCAACGATGCGCGCGGCCATCCCGATGCGATCGGCGTCCCGCACGGCCATCCGCCGCTGCTGTCCTTCCTGGGCGTGCCGCTGCGTCGGCAGGGCAAGGTGATCGGCGTGATCGGGCTGGGCAATCGCGCGGGGGGCTTTCGCGAGATCGACCGGCTGGCCGCCGAGGAACTGGCGCCCGCGATCGTCCAGGCGCTGGGCGGGAAGCGGACGGAAGTGGCGCTGCGCGAGAGCGAGGATATGCGCCGCGTGAGCATCGAGCTGGTGCCCGCCATGCTGTGGCGCACCGACGAGGCGGGCAACAACACGATGTCGAACAGCCAGTGGGCGGAGGCGACCGGGCAATCCGACCGCGCCGCATCCGCCTGGGGCTGGCTCGACATGGCGCATCCCGACGACCGGGCGGGCGTCGAGGAGGCGTTCCGTCAATCCTACACCCGTGGCGAAGCGCTCGAACATCAGGTGCGGCTGCGCAATCGCGACGGCGACTATCGCTGGTTCCTGATGCGTCAGGTGCCGCGTCGCGACGCGCAATCCGCTGGCATGCACTGGTTCGGCGCCGCGACCGACGTCCACGATCTGCACCTGCTCGAGGAACGGCAGCGGCGGCTGGTCGCGGAATTGCAGCACCGCGTCCGCAATATCCTGACGGTCGTGCGATCGGTGTTCGCGCGGACGGTGGAGGCGGGAGGCGCGCTGGACGATGTGGCCGACCATTTCCGTGGGCGGCTGGACGCGCTCGCCCGCACGCAGGCGATCGTCACGCAGACAGCCAGCGGGCATGTCGATCTGGAAAACCTGATCCGCGACGAATTGCTGAGCGTCGGTGTCGCCGATGGCGAGGCGATGACCGTGTCGGGGCCGGACGTGCCGTTGCCGGCGCGCGCGGCCGAGGCGATCGGGCTGGCGGTGCACGAACTGGCGATCAACGCGGTGAAATATGGCGCGCTGAAGGTGCCGGGCGCGATGCTGGACATCGCCTGGTCGCTGTGCGGCGAGGCTGGCGACTGTAGCGGCGGGCGGGGCACGCCGACACTGTGCCTGACCTGGGTTGAAAAAGGAGTGCCCGCCGTGCCAATTTCGCCGTCACGTCAAGGATTTGGTACAGAGTTGATCTGTGAGGCGTTGCCTTATCAATATGGCGCGCGGACCGACCTGGCCTTTGTTGGCGGCGGCGTGCGCTGTCGGATCGAATTGCCGCTTTGCGAAGAAAGGACGACATTCTGACCGAGGACGCCAGCCTGTTGGGCAAGCGCCTGCTGATCGTGGAGGACGAATATTTCATCGCCTCCGATCTGAAGCGTGTGCTGGAGGCGCGGGGTGCGACGATCGTCGGCCCGGTGGGGCGGGTAGCGGACGCGCTGGCGCTGATCGAACGCTCGCCGATCGACGCCGCGATGCTGGACGTCAACCTGGGTAGCGCCATGTGCTTCCCGATCGCCGAGCGCCTGCAGTCGCGGGGGGTGCCGTTTCTGTTCCTAACCGGCTATGATGGTTGGACCTTGCCGGAGGGGCTGCGCGACGTGCCCTTGATGGTCAAACCCTTCGACAGCGCGGCGGTAGTGGCCGCAGTGCGCGATTTGTGCGGAATGGAGAGAGTCCGATGATCCGAAGTCAGCTGCGTCAGGAGACGCGTGGACCGGCGCTGACCCGGCTGATGGCGCTGGCGCCGCTCGACGAGGCGGCGCTGACCGCGCTGGGCGAGGCGATGCAGGAGGCGCACGCCGTTCGCCTGCGGCGCGATATCATCACCGAGGGGCGTGAGATCACGCAGGCGCTGCTGCTGCTGTCGGGCTGGGCGGCGCGCGTGCGGTTGCTGCCCGATGGTCGGCGGCAATTCCTCAGCTTCCTGCTGCCCGGCGACCTGATCGGCGCGTGCGATCATCCAAATGCCCTGGCGGTGTCGACCGTCGTGGCGATGTCCGACGTGATGGTCTGCCCGTTGCCGAGCGCTGCGGTGGGAACGCCGCTGCACATCGCCTATGCGATCAGCCGCGCGATGGACGAGGGGCATCTGCTCGCCCAGATCACGCGGCTGGGCCGGCTGAACGCGCAGGAGCGAATCGGCGACCTGCTGCTCGAACTCTACGAGCGGCTGACGTTAAGCGGAAGTGTTAGCGGTAACGGCTTCGACCTGCCGTTGACGCAGGAGACGCTGGCCGACGCGCTGGGGCTCACCTCGGTCCACGTCAATCGCATGTTGCAACAGGCACGACGCGAGGGCGACCTGAACTGGCGGGTCGGGCATGTGCGGCTGAGCGATCCCGCCGGACTGGCGCGCAAGATCGGCCACGTGCCGGTGCGCGTCACCGCATATTGAGCCGCGCCGGGCAGCAACCCCAGCGGCAATCGGCGTGACGGAGGATACGAGCGGCGGTGCGCGGGCGATGCGGCGCGACGCGCTGGAGCGTCGTGCGGCGTTGATCGAGGCGGCGCGCCGGTGCTTCGCGCGATCGGGCTATTTCGTGCCCCTGGAGGATATCGCCGACGCCGCAGGGGTGGGGCGCGGCACCTTCTATCGCAATTTCAAGGACCGGATGGCGCTGGCGCTTGCGGTGTTCGAACGGGAGATCGACCGGCTGGGCGCGCTGATCGACCCCGAACTGCCGTTGGAGCGCGCCCTGGCGCGGGTGGTGGTGGAGGGCGCGGAGGCGACCAAGCTGTTCGCGCGGCTGGCGATCGACATGCCCATCGACGGCGAGAATCGCGCGGCCTTCGATGAATTGCGCGCGCGGCTGGAGCGGATGGTGGCGCCGCTCGCCGTTCGCGCGCATCGCGACGGCACGCTGGCGCCCGACATGGGCGCGCACGAACTGATGCTGGCGATGCGAATGCTGGGCGCGATCGTCACGCCGGCACCCGCCGACCGGCGCGCCACGCTTCTGGAGGAAGCGCTGGCGCTGGTGATGGCGGGGCTAGGGCCGCGCCGCTGACCGCGGTGCCGCGGACGCAGGGGCGGGGTCGCTCCAGCCCAGCCCAAGGCTCTTCTGGATCGCGATGTAATTGTTGGTGAGTTGCGCGCGTCCCTGTTCGGCGGCGATCGTGGCGGACAGCCGCTGGCGCTCGATATCGAGCTGATCGACCAGGGTGCTGGTGCCGGCGTCGACGCGCTGCGCATTGAGTTGCGCCGCGCGCTCGGCCGATTGTTCGGCGAGCAGCAATTGCGCGAGTTGCTGGCGCGTGTTGCCGAAGCGCGACAGGCTGGTCTCGGCATCCTGCAACGCCTGCAACACCGTCTGCCGATATTGCGCGCCCGCCGCGTCCCGCTGTGCCTCGGCCTGCTGCACGGCGGCGCGGTTGCGCCCGAAATCGAGGAACGACCAGTTGAGCATCGGCGCGGCAACGGTCGCCAGCTTCGACGGATCGAGCACGTCGCCGATCCCGCTGCCGCCCAGCCCGATGATGCCGAGCAGGCTGAGCGACGGGAACATCCGCGCGGTCGCCACGCCAATCTGTGCATTGCCGGCCGCCAGCGCGCGCTCGGCAGCGCGGATGTCGGGACGATGCGCGATCAAGGCGGCCGGATCGCCGATCGGCACCTGCGCGGGGGGCAGCGGGACGGCCACCACCGGCCCCAGCGTCGCGTCCAGCGCGCCGGGTGCGCGCCCGGTGAGGATCGCGAGTTGCCCCATATATTCGTCGATCTGCGCGGCGAGCGGGATCGTCTGCGCATCGGTGCTGTTCAGCTGGTTCTGCAGCCGCTCGACCTGCAACTTCGATGCGGTGCCGGCGGCGTATCGCTGCTGAACGAGCGCGAGCTGGCGGCGTTGCAGCGTGCTGGATTGCGCGTTGAGGCGGGCGCGTGCCTGCGCATCGCGCAGCGCGACATAGGCTTGCGCGACCTGGGCGGACAGGGTCACCTGTGCATCGGCGAGCTGCGCGAACCGTTGTTCCTCGGTCGCACGGCGTTGTTCGAGCGAGCGACGCCCGCCGCCGAACAGGTCCGGCTCCCACGATGCCATGCCACCGAGATTGTAGAAGTCGAGCGTGGTGTCGTTGTTGCCGCCACCCTGTTGTCCGCCACCCAGATTGGTGCCGGGCAGGCGCGCGTTGAGATAGACGGCGCTCGCGCTGAGCGAAGGAAGCCGGGCGGCGCGCTGTTGCCGATATTGCGCCTCGGCGGCGCGCAGGTTCGCTTCCGCCGCGTCGATCGTCGGGCTGTGCGCCAGCGCATCGTCGACCAGCGCGCTGAGCGTCAGATCGCGCAGGCTGTCCCACCAGCGCGCCAGGCCGGGCGCCGGGGTCAGCGCGGCGTCGCGGGCGCGGACGAAGGTGCCGCGCGCGACTGCATCGGAGGCGACGGCGGGCGGCCCGCCATAGTTCGGGCCGACGGTGCACGCGCCCAACAGCGCGAGCGTCAGGACGGGGAGGAGATGGCGCATCAGTGCATCGCCGCGGGTGCGGCGCCCTTCGGAAGCGGACGGAGGAACATGACCAGCGGCAGCACCGCGAAGGTGCCGATCCCCATGATCCAGAAGATGTCGTTGTAGGTCATCACCAGCGCCTGTCCCTGGATCTGCTGCCCCAGCGCACGGATCGCGACCTTCGATCCGCCGAGCGTTTGAGCGGTGGCAGCCATATAATCCTGCACGCGGATCGAATTGGCGTTCAGCGTCTCCTCGATCCGCCGGGCGTGGAACCACGAGCGCTGGTCCTGAAGGATCGCGATCCCGGCCAGTGCGAAGCTGCCGCCCAGGTTACGCATCGCGCTGAACAGTCCCGACGCGTCGCCGGCCTCGGATGGCGGGACCGAGCGGATTGCGGCTTGGCTGAGGAACAGCATCGCCAGGATCTGCCCGACACCGCGCAGAAGCTGCGAGTCGACGAAGTCGCGCCCGACTGAGTCGATCGTCAGGTAGGAGTCGAGCAATGCCGAGCTACCCATGATGAGCAGCCCCGCGCCGACCGCCAGACGGATATCGACGCGAACGAGCAGGATCGGCACGATCGTCATCATCACGAAACTGGGGATGCCGGAGATCAGCACCACCTTGCCCGATTGCAGCGCATTGTAATTGGCGATCGCCGCAAGGAATTGCGGGATGGCATAGGAGGTGCCGTAGAGCACCACGCCCAGCACCAGCCCCATGACCGCGACCGATCCGAATTGCCGATCGAGCAGCAGCCGGAGCTTGATGACGGGTCGCCTGGCGAGGAACTGCCCGGCGATCAGCAGCCCGAAACCCACCACGGTCACCACGAACATGTAGCGGATGAGCTCGGAGGAGAACCATTGTTCGCGTTGCCCCTCCTCCAGGAAGACGGTCAGTCCGCCAAGGCCCAGCGTCAGCCCGGCGATGCCCAGCCAGTCCGCCTCGCGGAACAGGTACAGTCGCGATGGTTCGTGGCGCAGGCCGAGCAGCAGCAACAGCACGAGGATGCCGCAGATCGGCACGTTCAGGAAGAAGGCGTAATGCCAGCTGATATTCTCGGTCAGCCAGCCGCCGACCAGCGGGCCGAGCACCGGGCCCAGAATCGCGGTCATCCCGAACGCTGAGATCCCGATCGGCTGCTGCGAGCGGGGCAGGCGTTGCGCGATGATCGTCTGTGCGGTGGGGATCATCGCACCGCCGGTGAAGCCCTGCCCGACACGCCCGATGATCATCTGCATCAGCGTGTCGGCGGTGCCGCAGATCACCGAGAAGATCGTGAACAGCACCGCCGCGATCAGCAGGAAGGTGCGCAGCCCCAACAGGCGCTCCAGCCACGCCGCCATCGGGATGATGACGATTTCCGCGACCAGATAGGCGGTCGCGATCCATGTCCCCTCGGTGCCGCTCGCCCCGATCTCGCCCTGAATCGTCGGCAACGACGAATTGACGATCGAGATGTCGAGCATCGCCATGAACGCGCCCAGCGTTCCCGCCGCCACCGCCAGCCAGGCGGCGAGATCGGCGCGTTCGGCTCCACCCGCCGGAAGGTCCGCGCGCGAGGCGGCGGGAGCGGCGGCGCTTGCCACGCTCAGCGCTCCTGCCGGTTGGCCTTGCGCTGTTCGTCGCGCAGTCGTTCTATCTCGCCCTTGGCGGCACTGGTGTCGACGGTCACCTCGACCGACAGACCGGGCACGAGCAACCGGCGGGTCTGCGGCGTCGCCTCCAGCGCGATCCGGACCGGCACACGCTGCGTGATCTTGGTGAAATTGCCGGTGGCGTTCTGTGGCGGCAGCAGCGAGAATTGCGCGCCCGTGCCCGGCGAGAAGCTGGCGACGCGCCCCTTCAGCGCGATGCCGTCCAGCGCATCGACCTTGATCTCGACCGGCTGGCCCGGGCGCATCAAGGCGAGCTGAGTCTCCTTGAAATTGGCGGTGATATACAGCCTGTCGAGCGGCACCAGCGACATCAGCCGCGTGCCGGTGCCGGCATATTGACCGACCTCGACCGTCTTGTCGCCGACGCGCCCGTCGATGGCCGCGCGGATCAGCGTCGCATTCAGGTCGACGCGCGTCGCACTCTGCTGCGCGCGCGCCGCCTGCGCCTGCGCTAGCCCTTGCTTCACCTGCGTCTCGAACGTCGCGACGCGGCGCTGCTGCATCGCGACCGCCGCCTCCTGCGCACGCACCGCCTGCGCGGATTGCTGTGCCGTCACCTGAAGCTGGGCGAGTTGCTGGCGCGTCTCGGCGCCGGACGCCGCCAGCGGGCGATAGCGCGCGACCTCGGCGGCGTCGTGCGCGGCCTTGTCGCGTGCCGAAGCGAGTTGCGCGCGGGCCTGTTCGATCGCGGCATATTGCTCCCGCACCTGTGCGCGGGCGCTGTCGGCCTGTGCATTGGCGACCGCGATCTGCGCCTCGGCCTGCGCGGCCTGCGCCTCTGAATTGCGCGGATCGATCCGCACGAGCGGTTGCCCGGCGCGCACGTCCTGATTGTCGGTGACGAAGACCTCGGCGACATAGCCCGCGACGCGCGGCGCCACGGTGACCATGTCCGCCTGCACCTGCGCGTCGTTCGTTTCCTGCAGATACTGACCGTGCGCCTTGTAGCCCGCGTACCAGATCCCGCCGGCCACCACGACCGCCAAGGCCACGGCGATCAGGATCGCCTTGGCACGACCGCTGAGCGTGCGCCGCTGCTCGGGTTCGGATGCGTCGCCGCTGTCGGCGGGCGCCGTATCGTCCGGGGGAGAAGCCTGTTCCGCCATCTATCGCATCCGCCAGCAGCAAGGGCTCGCGGGGGCGCCGCGAGTCGAATGAAAGCGGACAATATGTCCGCTTTCACTTTTTCTCAAGTGGTGCAATGCAGCATTTCCCATTAATGAGATAATTGACGAATATTGCTGGGCGTTCACCGCGACGCGGAGTACGACAGGGCCGCACGGTGGGACACCGGTGAAGCTGAGAGGAGACGTTCGTCGGTGCAGCACGCTTTCGGTCGCAATCTTACCTATGGCCTCCACGAGGTGCTGGGCCGTGCGATCGTCGTCGGCGACTATGCCGAGCGACCGTTCCCGAACGAGGCCGATATCGTCCGCGAACATGGCGTAAGCCGATCGGTGACGCGCGAGGCGGTGAAGATGCTGGCCGCCAAGGGGCTGCTCGGCGCGCGGCCCAAACAGGGCACGTTCGTCCGCCCCGAGGAGGCGTGGAACCTGCTCGATCCCGATGTGCTGCGCTGGCTGCTGGAGCGTGAGGCGTCGCTGGGGCTGCTGCGGCACTTCAACGAACTGCGCATCGGTGTCGAGCCTGAGGCGGCGGCGCTGGCGGCTCGCGGGGCGACCGACGAGCAGCAGGCGGCGATATCCGCCGGGCTGGCGCGGATGGTGGCCGCCGAACGCGGCGAGGACGATCCGCTGGAATCGGACATCGCGTTCCACGTCGCGGTGCTGCGCGCGTCGAACAATCCGTTCTTCCTGCAATTCCGCGAGATGGTGAGCACCGCGCTGCGCACTTCGATCCGTTTCACCAACCGCATCGCCGGGCGCACCGCGAACATCGCCGAGCATACCGCCGTGCGCGACGCGATCGTCGCGCGGGACGCGGGCGCGGCGCATGCGGCGATGCGCGGGCTGATCGTGAACGTGCTGACGCTGATCGAGACGCCGGTCGAGCGCTGACTGCTAGAGCGAGCGCAGCATCTGCGCCGGCCGGGCGCGCAGCGCCGGCACGCTGCCGAGCAAACCGATCCCCAATGTCGCGCCGGAGGCCAGCGCGAGCGTCGCCGCGACGCGGCCCGGATCGGGTGCCCAGCCGATGTCGAACACGTGCGTGACGACGTACCAGCCCGCCGCGCCCCCGGCGAGCAGTGCGATCAGCGACAGCAAGGCGGCGAGCAGCGCATATTCGATGGCCTGTGCCGCCAGTACCTGTCGCGCGCTGGCGCCCAGCAGCTTCAGCACCACCGCGTCGTAGCGTCGCGCGCGCCCCGAGGCGGCGACCGCGCCGATCAGGACCGCCAGCCCGGCGAGCAGCGTCGCACCGGCGGCGACGCGAACCGCGGTGGCGATCTGCCCGAGCAGCGCCGACACCTGCCCGATGACATCGCCGGTGCGGATCAGCGTGACCGATGGCAGCGCCCGCGCCACCGCGCGCGCGATGCCCGCGTCGCTGGTCGGCGGCGCGTAGATGCTGGCGAGCAGGCTGTGCGGCGCCTCCTCGATATAACCGGGCGAGAAGACGATCGCGAAGTTGAGGCCCAGCCCCTGCCAGTCGATGCGGCGCAGCGCGGCGATGCGCGCGGGAACGTCCACCCCCAGCACCGAGATGGTGATCGTGTCACCCACCTTCAGGCCGAGCGCCGTGGCGGCGCGGTCCTCGATCGAAACCAAGGGCGGACCACGATAATCGGCGGGCCACCAGCGCCCCGCCACCACCCGGTTGCGGGGCGGAAGCGTCGCCGACCAGGTGAGCGTGCGATCTCCGCGCAGCACCCACGCATCGGCGGGCAAGGTGCGGCGTTGGGTGACCGGCACGCCCTTGATCGCGACGATCGCCCCGCGCAGCGACGGCACCGCCTCGATCCGCGCACCAGGCGCCGCGCCACGCACCGCCGCCTGGAAGGTGTCGGCATCCTCGGCCGGGACATCGGCGGCGAAGAAGCGGGGTGCGCGCGCGGGCGCCTGCCCGGCGAGTTCCGCGGACAGGCTGGAGTCGATCACCGCCAAGGCGACGAACAGCGAGAACCCGAGCCCGAGCGCCACGACCAGCCGATCGGTCGCGGCGCCCGGGCGGTGGAGGTTGGCGAGCGCCAGCCGGGGAAGCGCCGCGCGCGGGCGTGGCACGCGTGCGAGCAGCCGGCGCAACAACACCCCGACGCCCCAGAGCGCGGCGACGAGCGCGGCGATCGCCGCCACGAAGCCGAACGCCAGCCAGGGGTCGCTTGCCGACCCCACCGCCAGCGCCACCAGCGCGGCAAGCAATCCGGCCATCGCCAGCAACACCCGCCACGACGGTCGCCCGACATCGGCCAAGGCGTCCCGCAACAGTGTCGCGGCGGGCACGCGGCGCGCTTGCGCGAGCGCCGGGAGCGCGAACAGCAGCGCGACCAGCATACCCAGGGCGGCGGCGGTGAGCAGCGGCACGGGGTAGAGCGCCAATCGCGGCACGACCGGCAGCGCGGCCCCCGCCGCCCGCGTCACGATCCACGGCACCGCCGCGCCCAATGCCAGCCCCGGCAGGATCCCGGCAGCACCGACGACCCCCAGCTCGATCAGGAACAGCCGCGCGATCAGCGGCGACCGCGCGCCGAGCACCTTCAGCGTGGCGATCATCCGCGTCCGCGCGCCGAGATAGGCGGCGACCCCGCTGCCGATGCCGACCCCGGCGATCGCCAGCGCCGCCAGCCCGACCAGCAGCAGGAACTGCCCGAGGGTCGCGATCCCGCCGCGCACGCCACGACCGGCATTTTCGGTGGTGCGCGCGGTCCAGCCCGCGCCGGGAAAGCGCGCCGCCAGCCGCTTGCCCAGCGATTCCGCATCGACGCGGGCGGGCAGAACGATGCGATAGCCGCTGCGATACAGGCTGCCCGGCTGGATCAGCGCGCTGTCGTCCAGCCCGCGCAGGTCGACCAGCACCGGACTGCCCAGCGCGAACCCGGCGCCAAGCCGATCGGGCTCCTCGGCGATGAGGCCGATGACGCGATAGGGCGTCGTGCCAAGTCGGATCGTACCGCCGACGCGTACGCCAAGCCGATCGGCCAGCGCCGGTGCGATCGCGGCCTGCCGACCATGCGGGCGCGGCGCGAGCGCGCCGGGCGCGAGGCGCATCCGTCCGACCAGTGGCCAGCGATCGTCAACGCCGCGCAGCTCGACGAGCGCGCTGTCGTCACCGGCATGCGCCATCGCGCGGAGCGAGACGACCTCCGCCATCCGACCGGCCGCGGCGAAGGCGGCCAGTTCCTCGGGCATGGCGCGGCGTTGCGAGACGACCATCTCCAGATCGCCGCCCAGCATCGAGCGGCCCTGCGCGTCGAGCGCGGCGAGCATCGCTGCGGACAGGCTGCCGATTCCGGCCAGCGCGGCGGTGCCCAGGAACAGGCACATCGCCAGCAGCATCAACCCGCGCCCGCCGCGCCGCAGGTCGCGGAAGGCCAGGGTGGCGGCGATGCTCACGTGCGCGATGTGTCGGCGACGATGCGCCCGTCGGCCAGCTCGACCACCCGCCCGCATCGTGCGGCGAGCGCCGGATCGTGGGTGATGACGAGCATCGTCGTGCCCGCGTCGGCGGCACGCGCGAACAGGAGATCCATGATCGCCGCGCCGGTCGCGGTATCGAGATTGCCGGTCGGTTCGTCGGCGAACAGCAGGGCGGGGCGGGCGACGAGCGCGCGCGCGATCGCGACGCGCTGCTGCTCGCCGCCCGACAGTTGCGCGGGATAGTGGCCGATGCGCGTCGCCAGACCGACCGCGTCGAGCTCGGCACGGGCACGCTCGAACGCGTCCGGCTCACCCGCCAATTCCAGCGGGACCGCGACATTTTCCAGCGCGGTCATGGTCGGCAGGAGGTGGAAGGCCTGCAACACGATCCCGATCCGTCCGCGCCGCGCGACCGCCAGCGCATCCTCATCAAGCGTCGCGAAATCGAGGCCGGTGACCCGCACCTCGCCGTCACTCGGACGCTCCAGCCCGGCGAGCACGGCCATCAGCGACGATTTGCCCGAACCCGAGGCGCCGAGCAGCGCGACGGTCTGGCCAAGCTCCACCGTGAGGTCGACGCCGTGCAGGATCGCGACCCGCGCGGGCGCCTTGCCAAGCGCCAGGTGCACGTTGCGCGCGACGATCGGCGCGCTATCTGAGGCGGATGGGAAGCCGGTCACGATCGCGTCGATATGGGGGGTGGTGGTGGCTTGTCCATCCGATCCTGCTGATGTTGCTGGCTTCGCCGGTTGCCGCCGCGCCGCGGACCCCGCTGATATGGGCGTTCGGCGACAGTTTGACGGCAGGGTACGGACTGCCCCCGGCGCAGGGTTTTCCGGCGCAATTGCAGGCGGAACTGCGGCGGCAGGGCGTGGCGGCGACGGTGCGCAACGGCGGCGTGGCGGGCGATACCGCAGCGCAGGGGCGCGCGCGGCTGCGCTGGGGCTTGCGCGGGTTGAAGGCACGGCCCGATCTGGTGATCGTCGAACTGGGCGCCAACGACATGTTGCGCGGGCTGCCCGCGGCGGCGGCGCGCGCGCAGCTCGACCAGATCCTGACCGAGCTGCGCGCGCGGGGCATCCCGGTGCTGCTTGCCGGCATGCGCGCCGCGCCGAACATGGGAGCGGATTACGCCCGTGCGTTCGAGGGGATGTATCCGGCGTTGGCGGCGAAGCATCGCGTGGCGCTGTATCCGTTCTTCCTCGACGGGGTGGCGGGGCGACGCGCCTTGTTTCAGTCGGATGGCCTCCATCCGAATGCGCAGGGCGTGGCGATCATCGTGCGCCGGATAGTCCCGGCGGTGCGGCACGCGTTGCGCTAAGGCGGGGATCGCATCCGCGCGCGATCGGTTGGTGAAGCGCAAGGAGACGCGACCATGATGACCGATCCCGACACGCGCGACACCGACGACGATCAGGCGGACGCGATGGAAGAGGCGCAGGCGGAAGCCGCCGAGGAGCGTGAAGAAGAGGGCGGCTACCAGTAAGAGTAAGCGTGCGCCGATCGTGGCGGGGCTTAGGCGCCCGCCAGATCGGCGAGGTCGGCAGGGGTGTTGACGTTGGCAAGCGTGACGCCAGGAAGCACCGCCATCGCGCCCGCCGTCGCCGCCCAGTGCCGGATCGATCGCGGACCGTCGTTGAGCAAGTGCGCGAGCAGCGGCCGCGCGAGAGACGCGGGCCAACGCCCGACGGTGGGCGCTTCGGCGGCGTAGGCGACGTGTTCGGCCATCAACGCCGTGACGAGGGCGTCGGGCAGGTCAGGGGTGTCGCAGGCGGTGGTCAGTACCGCATCGAACCCATGGTCGGCAGCAAAAGCGAGCGCGCCCGCGATCCCGCCCAAGGGCCCCAGCCCCGGCACCGGTAGATCATGGATGGTCGCAACCGGCGCGTCATCGCGCCCGACCACGATCAACGCGGCGCAATGCGGGCGAAGGCTGTTCAGCGCATGATCCAGCAGGGTCGCATCGCGCAGCCTGGCCAGCGCCTTGTCGCTGCCGAAACGGGTGGCATGTCCGCCGGCGAGGATCGCGCCGAGCATCTTCATGGAAACATGCGGTGCGGCAAGCCGCCCCCCGTCAGAGGGGCGGTGTGCCGATGGATCAGAGCGTGATGAACACCACGCCGACCACCAGCGCCTGAGCCGCCAGTGCCAGCGCGGTGCTGGCGGCGGTTTCGAACATGCGCATGGGGATGGTCTCCGAATGCCGGGTCGTCCCGGCACGCGGACAAGTGGATTTTATTGCTCCACTGCGCAATAATCGAACAAGGCAATCGCGCTTGCACCTTTTGCAATCAAACTGTCACATGCCGAAGACGCGGTCGAAGATCGTGTCGACGTGGCGATAGTGATAGCCGAGGTCAAACTTCTCGTCGATCTCGGCCGCCGACAGCGCGGCGGTGACCTCGGGGTCGGCCTTCAGCAATTCCTGCAACGACAGCGCGCCGTCCGACTCCCACACCTTCATCGCGTTGCGCTGGACCAGCCGATACGCGTCCTCGCGGCTCACCCCCGCCTGCGTCAGCGCCAGCAGCACGCGCTGCGAGTGAACGAGACCGCCCATCCGGTCGAGGTTCTTCTGCATCCGCTCCGGATAGACCAGCAGCTTGTCGACCACGCCGGTCAGCCGCGCCAACGCGAAGTCGAGCGTGATCGTCGCGTCCGGCCCGATGTAGCGCTCGACCGACGAGTGGCTGATGTCGCGTTCATGCCAGAGCGCGACATTCTCCAGCGCCGGGGTGACATACCCGCGCACCATCCGCGCCAGCCCGGTGAGATTCTCGGTCAGCACCGGGTTGCGCTTGTGCGGCATCGCCGACGACCCCTTCTGGCCGGGCGAGAAATATTCCTCCGCCTCCAGCACCTCGGTACGCTGCAGATGGCGGACCTCGGTCGCCAGCCGCTCGATCGAGCTGGCGATCACGCCCAGCGTCGCGAAGAACATCGCGTGACGATCGCGCGGGATGACCTGCGTCGACACCGGCTCAATCGCGAGGCCCAGCTTGTCCGCGACATGCGCCTCGACGCGCGGATCGACGTTCGCGAAGGTGCCGACCGCCCCCGAGATCGCGCAGGTCGCGATATCCTCGCGCGCCATCGCCAGCCGCGCACGGTTGCGGCGGAACTCGGCATGCGCCTGCGCCAGCTTCAGCCCGAAGGTGACCGGCTCGGCATGGATGCCGTGGCTGCGCCCGATCGTCGGGGTCAGCTTATGCTCCTTCGCGCGGCGCTCCAGCACCTCAAGCAACCGGTCGAGATCGGCCAGCAGGATGTCCGACGCGCGCGCCAGCTGCACCGACAGCGTCGTGTCCAGCACGTCCGACGAGGTCATCCCCTGGTGCATGAAGCGCGCTTCGTCGCCGACCTGTTCGGCGACCCAGGTGAGGAACGCGATCACGTCATGCTTGGTCACCGCCTCGATCGCGTCGATCGCGGCGACGTCGATGCGCGGGTTGGTGGCCCACCAAGCCCATAGTGCCTCGGCGGCGCTCTTCGGCACCACGCCCAGCTCGGCCAGCGCATCGGTCGCGTGGGCCTCGATTTGGAACCAGATGCGATAGCGCGCCTCCGGCTCCCAGATCGCGGCCATGTCGGGACGGGAGTAGCGGGGGATCATGCGCGCGGTCCTTCAAGGATAAGGGAGTTGGCGCGCGGGTAGCAGCGTGGCGGCGAGGGGGCAAATGGGAGACTGCGCCACGCGACAGCCGTTCGGCCTGAGCTTGTCGAAGGGCGCGCCCGCGACCCGTGCTTCGACAAGCTCAGCACGAACGGAAGGAGGCTGGCATGCTTCCCTAGGTCAGCCGGATCGTCTTTCCCTCGCGCGCGGACCGGTAGATCGCCTCGACGATCCGAAGGTCGCGCAAGCCCTCCTCGCCGGAGACGATCGGTTCACGCCCGTCGATCACGCATTGCGACAGATGGTCGAGCTGCCCGGCGAACTGCGTCTTGCCCGGTCCCGGCGGGGGTGACACTTCCTGCTCGCGACCGTCGCGCCCGGTCCACAGGTGATTGCCCTCGTAGCGGGTGGCGGGCTCCAGTTCGACGCGACCCTTGCTGCCCATCAGCAGGATGCGATTCTGATTGGCCGAATACATCGACTGGCATCCGGCGAGCGCACCCGAGGGGAATTCCAGCGTCCATTCGATCATATCCTCGACCTCGCGGAAGCGGGGATCGTTGCGATCGGTCGATTCCCGCGCGGTGACGGCGATCGGTTCCTCGCCGGTCATGTAGCGCGCGGCCTGCAGGCTGTAGACGCCCATGTCCATCAGCGAGCCGCCGCCGGCCAGCGCGCGCTTCAATCGCCACGCGTTGGGATCGCCGGCGGTGAAGCCGTGTTCGGAGCGCACGTAGCGGATCTTGCCGGTGTCCGGCTGCTTCGCCAGCCGCATCGCGGCGATGTTCGTCGCCTCGAAATGGCAGCGATAGCCGATCATGAGCTTGCGGTTCGCCGCCTTGCACGCCGCGATCATCGCCTCACACTCGGCGACCGACACCGCCATCGGCTTCTCGCACATCACATGCTTGCCGGCCTTCGCCGCACGGATCGTATATTCGGCGTGCATCGAATTGGGCAGGCAGACGTAGACGATGTCGACGTCGGGATTGTCGCGGATGCGATCGAAATCCGCGTAGGAATAGATCGCCTTGTCGGACAGGCCGTGCTCGGCGGCGACCTTCTTCGCCTTGGCCCGGTCCCCGCTGACCACCGCCGCCAGCCGGCTATGCGTGCAGTTCTTGAACTCCGGGATGATCCGTCCCAGCCCGTAGCCGCCCAGGCCGACGATCGCATAGCCGAGCTTGCGCTGCGGTGACTGGGCGCAGGCGCCCCCGGCGGCCAGCAATGGCGCGGCGGCGATGAGCGTGCGGCGTCCGATCTCCATGTCTCGGCTCCCTCTTCCATATCGGCTTTCGTTGGCGGGCAGGCTGAGGATCGCTGGCGCGATTGTCAACGCGTTCTATTTCAATCGCATAGCTAGGCCCGCCACCACCAGATCGACGCGGTCGACCGCGGCGGCGACGCGCTGGTTCACCCGCCCGGCCACGTCGCGGAAGCGCCGGGCCAGCGCATTGTCGGGGACGATGCCCCAGCCGACTTCGTTCGACACCAGCACCACGCGCGCGGTAGTCACGCGCAGCGCGGCCAGCAGCGCGTCGGTCGCGGCATCGAGATCGGCGTCGGCGAGCAGCAGGTTGGAGGTCCATAGTGTCAGGCAATCGACCAGCACCACGCCGCTTGTGCGCTCCAGCGCGGTCGGCAACGCGACCGGCGCCTCAAGCGTGTGCCAGTCCCGGTCGCGATCGGCACGGTGCCGCGCGATCCGCTCGACCATTTCTTCGTCGAACGGCTGGGCGGTGGCGACGAACAGGCGCGGGCCGCAGCATCCCTCCGCCAGCGCCTGCGCATGGCGGCTCTTGCCCGAACGCGCGCCGCCGAGCACCAGCCGGGTGCGCCAATCACCATCGTGCATCCTTGATTTGCCTCTTGCCTGCCCGCGCATGAACGCTGATGGAGGCGACCGTCCGCCAAGTCGAGGCTTCGTTACGGTGCGCGAACTGACCTTCCACGGGGGTCGCCTGGAAGCGGCGGCGCGCCATTTTCCTGCCGCGCCGGTGCCGTGGCTGGACCTTTCGACGGGGATCAACCCGCACACCTGGCATCCGCCTGAACCACTGACGATCGATCAGCATCGCCTGCCGCCGCCCGAGGCGCTGGACGCCTTGCTGACGGCGGCGCGCGCGGCGTTCGGGTTCGCGGGTGCGCTGACGGCGGTGCCGGGAAGCGAGCTGGGGTTACGGTTGCTCGCGCTACTGGATCTGCCGCGCCCGTGGCGGGTGGTGACCCCCTGCTATCGGACGCATCGCGACGTATTGCCCGGCGCGACGCCGATCGTCGCGGACGCGGTGGAGGAAGCGGCGGGCGCAGGCGGCACGATCCTGCTCGCCAATCCGAACAACCCGGACGGTCGCCTGTTCGCGCCGGCCGCCTTGCTGCGCATCGCCCGGCGGCTGGGCGCATCGGGCGGCGTGCTGGTGATCGACGAGGCGTTCGTTGACGCGGTGGCGGGGGCGAGCATCCTGCCGCTGTTGACCGCCGAGGATCCGGTAATCGTGTCGCGCTCGTTCGGCAAATTCTATGGTCTCGCCGGGGTGCGGCTGGGGTTCGTGGCCGGCGCGGCGGGATGGGTTGCGGGCATCGCGGCGTTGGTGGGCGCTTGGCCGGTGTCGGCGACCGCGCTCGCTTATGGCACGGCGGCCTATCGCGACGCGGGCTGGGGCGAGGCGATGCGTGCGCGTCTGACGGCGGAGGCGGCGGCGCTTGACGCGCTGCTGATGGCGCACGGGCTGCACAACACGGGCGCGTGTCCGCTGTTCCGGCTGATCGAGCGCGTGGATGCCGCCGACCTGTTCGCGCGGCTGGCCCATGCGGGGATCCTGACGCGACCGTTCGAAGAGGATGGCGCGTGGCTGCGGATCGGGCTGCCCGGTGCGAGCCAGGAACGACTGGCGGCGGCGCTGACGGGACGAGCGGGCGCGCGTGGCTGATCCGGTGGCGGTGCTGGCGCTGGGGATCGAGACGGCGGTGGGCTGGCCGGCGTGGCTGTACGCGCGCGTCGGGCATCCGGTGGGCGCGATCGCGCGCATGATCGCCGCGTGCGAGACGCGCTGGAACCGGCCGGCCGCGTGGCGGCGCGCGGCAGGGGTCGCGACGATGCTGCTCGTGATCGCGGTGACGATCGCCGTGGCGCTGACGGCGGAGTGGGCGGTACGCGCGCTGGGCTTCGGCTGGATGGGGGTGGCGGTGCTGGCGTGGCCGGGACTTGCGCAGCGCAGCCTGTACGATCACGTCCGTCCGGTCGCCATCGCCCTGACGCAGGGCGATGTACCCGCGGCGCGGCGCGCGGTGGCGATGATCGTGGGGCGCGACACCGCATCGCTGGACGAGCCGGGGGTGGCGCGCGCCGCGATCGAGAGTCTGGCGGAGAGCTTCTGCGACGGGGTCGCCGCCCCGTTGTTCTGGTTGCTGGTTGGTGGGCTGCCCGGGCTGTGGGCGTATAAGGCGATCAACACCGCCGACAGCCTGATCGGGCATCGCGAGGAACGCTGGCGGCAATTCGGATGGGCGGCGGCGCGGATCGACGATGTCGCCAACCTCGCCCCCGCGCGGATCGGCGCGACGTTGCTCTGTATCGCCGGCGGAGGCGGCTGGCGTGTGATGTGGCGGGACGCGCGGCGCCACGCCTCCCCCAACGCCGGCTGGACCGAGGCGGCGATGGCCGGCGCGCTACGGCTGCGGCTCGCCGGGCCAATCGCCTATGACGGGGTGGTGGCGGACAAGCCGTGGATCGGCGACGGGCGCGCGGCGGCGGAGGCGCGCGATATCCGGCGCGCGCTGCGGCTGTATGTTCGCGCGTGCGGCTTGCTGTGGATCGTGGCGGGGGTGGTGGCGTGGCGAAGCTGATGTTGCAGGGCACCGGCTCCGACGTGGGCAAGTCGGTGCTGGTCGCGGGATTGTGTCGGGCCTTCGCCAATCGCGGGCTGACCGTTCGCCCGTTCAAGCCGCAGAACATGTCGACGAATGCCGCGGTGACGGCAGAGGGTGGGGAAATCGGGCGGGCCCAGGCGACGCAGGCGATCGCGGCGCGTGTGCCCCCGCATGTCGACATGAATCCGGTGCTGCTGAAGCCGCAGGGGGACCGGACGTCGCAACTGATCGTGCGCGGGCGGATGCGCGGGACGTTGGCGGCGGCGCGCTGGCGGGAGGGGCGCGAGGGGTTGCTGGACGAGGTGCTGGACAGCTTCGCCGCGCTGGAGGCGCAGGCCGACCTGGTGCTGGTCGAAGGCGCGGGCTCACCGGCGGAAATCAATCTTCGTCGAGGGGATATCGCCAATATGGGGTTCGCGCGGGCGGCGGGGGTGCCGGTCGTGCTGGTTGGCGACATCGACCGCGGCGGGGTGATCGCCTCGCTGGTTGGCACGCGCGCGGTGCTGGACCCGGCCGACGCCGCGATGATATCCGGCTTCATCATCAATCGCTTCCGCGGCGATCCGGCGTTGTTCGAGGACGGGTATCGCACGATCGCGCAGCGGACCAGGTGGCGCGGGTTCGGCGTCGTGCCGTGGCTGTCGGAGGCGGCAAAACTGCCGAGCGAGGACGCCGTGGTGCTGGAGCGGGCGCGCGCGATGCCCGAAAATACCCCGCTGATCGTGTGCCCGGTGACACGACATATCGCCAATTTCGACGATCTGGATCCGCTGCGGCTCGATCCGGGCGTGGACGTGGCGATGATCCCGCCGGGCCAGCCGCTGCCCGCCGACGCGACGCTGGTGGTGCTGCCCGGATCGAAGGCGACGATCGCGGACCTGGCGTTCGTGCGCGACCAGGGATGGGACATCGACCTGATCGCGCACCGGCGGCGCGGCGGCGCGATCCTGGGGCTGTGCGGCGGCTATCAGATGCTGGGGCGGACGGTGGCCGACCCGCTGGGGCTGGAGGGGCCGGCGGGCACGGTCGCGGGGCTGGGGTTGCTGGACGTCGACACCGTGCTGGGGGGCGACAAGGCGTTGCGGCAGGTGCGCGGCACCGCGCGCGGCGCGCGGTTTGAGGGGTATGAGATGCACCTGGGCACCACGACCGGCGCCGACACGACCCGCCCGGTGGCGGTGTTCGACGACGGGCGGCGCGACGGGGCGACGAGCGCGGACGGGCGGGTGGCGGGCACCTATGTCCACGGCCTGTTCGGGCTGGCGGCGCAGCGTGCGGCGTGGCTGGCGGATGCGGGGGCCGGGCCGGACCACCGCGCGTCGGTGGACGCCGCGCTGGATGCGATCGCGGCGGCGCTGGAGGTGCACCTCGATCTCGACGCGCTGCTGGCGCTGGCGCGCCGCTAGACAAGCACCAGGGCGAGGAGGAGCGCGGTTTCGAGCAGTTCGATCCCCGCGCCGTGCGCATCGCCGTTGATGCCCCCGAGACGGTGGCGGCACCACGCGCCATAGGCGAGGATCGCGAACGGCGCGGCCAGCAGGGCCGGGGCGGCGACGCAGGCGGCAGCGAACAGCGCGGTCCAGCCGATCAGGTCGCGCGCGCGGACGGCGGTGGCGACCTGCGCGCCCAGCCCGGCGCCGAGCGGCGCGACCAGCCGCGCCCAAGCCAGCGGTGCGATCCGCGCGGCGAACGGGATCAGCGCCACGCGGGGATCGCCGACCAGCGCGTGGAGCAGGACCAGCTTGGCGATGAGCTGCAGCGCGATCGCCACCACCGCGAAGCTGCCGACATGCGGATCGCGCATTACCGCGAGCAGCCGGGTGCGGTCGCCATGCGCGGCGCCGACGCCGTCCGCGACGTCGCCCAACCCGTCGAGATGCAGCGCACCGGTGACCGCCACCCAGGCCACCAGCGCGACGAGCGCGCCGATCCACGGATCGTGACGCGTGCCGACCCAGCCCGCGCCGGCGACGATCGCGCCGATCACCAGGCCGACGAGCGGGTAGAAACGGATCGCGGCGGCAACATCTTCAGCCGCGCCGCGCGTGCGGGGGACGGGCAGGCGCGTCAGGAACGCGAAGGCGAGCCACAGCCGCGTCATGCCACGAGCCGCACGAGCTGCGCGCCATCGCCCCACAGCCGCAGCGTCATCAGCGCGGCGCACGGCAGGTCGAACGCCCATACCTGTCGCGCGTCGAAACCGCATGCCGCCGCCAGCGCGGCACGGATCGCACCCCCGTGCGTGACGACGAGCGCGGCATCGGGCACGTCGGCCAGCGCGGCGCCGACGCGGGTCACCAGCGCGGACCAGCGCTCCCCCCCGGGCGGCGGGTGGCCATCGGGGTCGCGCCAGAAGGCGGCGGTGGCGGCGGGATCGAGCATGGCGGGATCGGCGCCGTCCCATGCGCCGAAATCGAGCTCACGCCAGCGCGGGTCGTGGCGCACCGGCGCGCCGAGCGCGGCGGCGCAGGCGGCGGCGCGGCGCAGATCCGAACTGACGAGGTGCGCGAAGCGAACCTGCGCGGCGGCCCGCACCGCATCGGCGATTCCCTGCGGCGTGGCCGCGACGTCGCCGTGCCCGAGCAGCCGCCCGGGTCGCACCGTCGCGCCGTGCCGCAGCAGGTGGACGGTGCGCGGTGCGATCATCCTTCGGCCACGCCGGCCTGTTCGAAGGTCGCCATCTGATCATGCGCGGCGAGCGCGGCGCGGATGACCGAGGCCGCGACCGCCGCACCGCTCGCCTCGCCCAGCCGCATGTCGAGCGCGAGCAGCGGGGACAGGCCGAGTCGATCGAGCAATCGCGCATGGCCCGGTTCGGGGGAGACGTGCCCCGCCAGACAGTGATCGACGACGCGAGGCTGCGCGGCGGCGAGCGGGGCGAGCGCCGCGCCGACGATGAACCCGTCGAGCAGCACCGGCACGCGCGCGTGGCGCGCCGCGAGGATCGCGCCCGCGATCGCCGCGATCTCCCGCCCGCCCAGCCGGCGCAGGCGCTCGAACGCGGTCATCGCATCGGCATGGGTCGCCCGCGCGGATCCGACCGCCGCGATCTTGGCGGCGAGCGCCGCCCCCGCCACGCCGGTGCCAGGACCGACCCAATCGGCGGCGTCGCCACCGAAACTGGCGGCGCACAGCGCGGCGGCGGGGGTGGTGTTGCCGATCCCCATGTCACCGGGGACGAGCAGGTCGAGCTCCGGCGTCACCGCCGCCGCCCCGGCATCGAGCGCGTCGAGGCAGTCCGCCGCGCTCATCGCCGGCTCCACGGTGATATCGCCGGTGGGCCGGTCGAGCGCCAGCGGGACGACCGCGAACGACAGCCCCGCCGCGCCGGCCAGCGCGTTGATCGCGGCGCCGCCGGCTTGGAAGTTGGCGACCATCTGCCGGGTGACCGCGGGGGGAAAGGCGCTGACCCCGCGCGCGGCGACGCCGTGGTTGCCCGCGAACACGACGACGCGGCCCTGGTCGAGCCGGGGCCGGGCGTCGCCGCGCCAGCCGGCCATGAACAGCGCGATCTCCTCCAGCCGCCCGAGCGAGCCGGCGGGCTTCGTCAGCCGCGCCTGCCGCGCCGCGGCGGCGGCGCGGGCCGCCGCGTCGAGTACGGGCAGATCGCGCAGCGCGGCCTCGAACGCCGCGACCGAACGGAAGCGCATCATGCCACCACCTGCCCCGCCGGGGGCACACGGACGATGAAATGCCCCTTCACGCCGTCCGGCCACAGCGCATAGGGCACCTGGCCGGTCTCACTTTGCGCATACGGGCGCATGAAGGCCATGATCGCGGTGGCCGACGTCTCGTCCGGGGTGAAGCCGCCCAGGACGTAGCCGATCTTGCCGGCGGCGCGCAGGCGGACCGTGCAATAACGGTCGCAGGCGAACAGGCAGGGCATTTCCTGCACGGCGATATCCTCCAGCCGTGCATCGTTCGCCTTCACCTCGCGCAAGGCGGCGGCGAGCGCCGCCCCGCCCCGCCGCCCGTCCGCCCCGTCACGCGCGGTGGCGGAATGGCGGCAGCTGTTGCAGGCCACCACCGCCGGGCCATCCGAGGCGGGGATCAGCACCATGTCAGAACCGCCCGCGCAGGCCGGCGTAGACGCTGCGCCCCAGCGTGCCGTAGCGCGCGATCGTCTGATAGCGCTCGTCGAACAGGTTCTCGACGCGCGCGAACAGCCGGACGGCGGGCGAGAGCGGCAGCTCGCCGCGCAGATCGACCAGCGTGTAGCCGTTCAGGCGGGTGCGGTTGGCGGCATCGTCGAACGAATGCCCGGCCCAGCGCGCGGCGACGCCCAGCGACCCGGCATCGGCGAACGACCAGGTGGCCGACAGGTTGGCGGTATTGCGCGGGCGACGCGGCAGCCACCGACCGAAGCCGGTGCCGGCGGTGCGGTTCTCGGACACGATCCAGCTATAATTGCCGTCGATGCCGAGGTGTGCGCCAAGCTGCGCATGCCCGACCGCCTCGACGCCACGCGCGAAAGCGCGCGCGACGTTCTGGTAATAGCCGAAGCGTTGCTCGGTGGTCGATCCGGGCACGAAGCACAGCGGATCGGTCGACGCGACCGCGCAGCTGCTGAAGATGATCTGGTCGCGGGTGCGGCGCTCGAAATAGGTGCCGCCGAGCGCGAACCGCCCGTCCATGAAGCGCTGCTCCGCGCCGGCTTCCCAGCCCTTGGCGCGTTCGGGCGTCAGCGCGCTATTCCCATATTCGGAGAACAATTGGTACAGCGTCGGTGCCTTGAACCCCTCGCTATAACTGGCGCGCAGCACGGTGCCGGTGGGCAGGAGCCAGTTGGCGCCGCCCGCGAACAGCGTCTGCGTGCCGAAGCGGCTGTGATCGTCGTGACGGACGCCGCCGTTCAGCGTCAGCCCGTCGAACGGCGACACGTTGAGCTGGCCATAGACGCTGGTCAGCTCCGCGCGGCCGCGCACCGGCGTGCCCAGCGCGAAGGGGGCGACGAAATCGGACGAGGCGGTGCGGAAGCGGCTGACCTCGTTCTCGACGCCGAACACCGCGTCCACGCCCTTCGTCACCGCCAGCGTGCCCTGATATTCCAGGCGGTGGTTGCGCCCGACCGCGTCGAAGGTCTGCGGCTGCGCGACCTGATCGGGATCGTAATTGGCGCGATCGGTGTCGGTATAGCCATAGCCGACGCGGTTGCGCAGCCGCGCATCGAACAGATCGACGTTGAGGCCGGCATAGCCGACGAACTGACGCGTCAGCCCATATTCGAACGTATCGCCGCTGAAGCCGTCGAAATCGTTGCGGCCGTCGGTGTAGGCGCCGCGCAGATCGGCGCTGATCCCCGGCGCCACCGTGAGCACCGCGCGCGCCTGCACGTTCTGGTTGGTGTAGCCGTCACGCTCCGTTCCCGCCGCCAGCGCGGAGATGCCGCGTGTGGAGAAGGTCTGCGCGCCGACGCGCCACGCCAGCGGGCCGGTGGTGCCGCCGAGCGCGGCGCGCGCGTTGACGGTGTCGCGCGATCCGCCCTCCAGATCCAGGCTGCCCTCCAGATCGCGGGTCGGCAGCGGCGTGACGATGTTGACGACGCCGCCGATCGCCTGGCTGCCCCACAGGATCGACTGCGGCCCGCGCAGCACCTCGATCCGCGCGGCGTCGCCGATCAGCAGGTCGCCGAAATTATAGCCGCCGCCCGGCGACGACGGATCGTTGATCTTCACCCCGTCGATCACGACGACGGTCTGGTCCGACTCGGCGCCGCGGATGCGCAGCGAGGTGGTGGTGCCATAGCCGCCGTTGCGCGACAGCGAGACGCCGGGCGTGCGCAACAGCAGATCGGCGACCGACAGATCCTGCGCGCGGTCGATCGCGGCCTTGTCCAGCACGGTGACCGAGGGGATGGCGCGTTCCACGTCGACGGGCGCGCGGTTCGCGGCGACGACGATATCGGCGCCGTCGACGGGGGCGGCGGCGTCGGGGCGCGGCGCCTCCTGCGCGAGCGCGGGGGTGGAGCACAACAGAAGCGGGAGGAGGGCGGCACGGTACGACATGGCTGGGATACCCCTTCGAACGACATGAAGCCATGGGAGCGTCGCCCACCGGGGCCGTGCCCCGCCGTGCGACCGCCCATGGCGGTGGTCATCGTCACGCTGGGTCCGTCCGCCGGGTTTGCCCCGTGCGGTCTTCCCGTCCGTTCGGCGCACCCTGGCCGAGCGAAGGACGACATGCGGACAGGCAGGTCTCCTGGCTCACGGGTCACCGCCCGGTTCGTGCCGCCTTCTCGGCCCCGAGGACGGGGCCAATGGCATGTGGCACGCGGGCTCGCCGCTTACAGTTGCAGGGGCAGCCGGGGTTTACCCGTTCCCTTTTGATCCCCGGTCAGAGGGAACCTGTCGCGCGGCGCGCCCTAGCGGGGCGGGGCGGGCGGGTCAATCACCCGCGCCGGGCGCGGGGCGGGGCGGGGCGGGGCGGCGCGGGGCCGGATCAGAATTCGACGCCGGCCTGTGCCTTCACGCCCGCGCGGAACGGATGCTTCACCTGCGTCATCTCGGTCACCAGATCGGCGGCGGCGACGAGCGCGTCGGGCGCGTTGCGACCGGTGACGACCAGATGCTTCATCGGCGCGCGCGCGGTCGCCACCGCCACCACCTCGTCGACCGGCAGATAGTCATAGCGCAGCACGATGTTGAGTTCGTCGGCGATCACCATCGCGATGCCCGGGTCGTCGAGCATCCGCTGCACCTCCGTCCAGGCGGTGCGGGCGACCGCGACGTCGCGCGCGCGGTCCTGCGTGTCCCAGGTGAAGCCCTCGCCCATCGCGCGGAACTCGATCAGCTCGGGAAAGGCGTCGAAGATCGCCTTCTCGCCGGTGGTCATCGCGCCCTTCACGAACTGCACGACGCCCACCTTCATCCCGTGGCCCATCGCGCGCACCGCCATGCCGAACGCGGCGGTCGACTTGCCCTTGCCCGTGCCGGTGTGGACGATCAGCAGCCCCTTCTCGACCGTCTTGCCCGCCATCATCGTGCGGCGCGCGGCCTGCACGCGGCGCATCTTGTCATTGTGGCGGGCGTCGCGGTCGTCGATCGGGGTGTCGGTCATGCCGCGGGGCATAGCGGGCGCGTCAGGCGTCGGCCAGCGCGGCCTCCACCTCGGCCACGCTGATCCCGAAGACCGCCGCCAGCGCGGCGGGGGTGGCGCCCCGCGCCGCGAGCGTGCGGATGCGCGCGGGATCCTTGTCGGTGGCATAATGGCGCGTGTCGCGTTCGACCGGCTTTTCGCCGGTACGGGCGAGCGACCCGGTGCTCTGGCGGCGGCGCGGGCGGGCCTCGCGCTCGTCGGCCAGCGTGGCGCGGCGCTGCTCCTCCTCCGCGCGGCGGGCGGTGCGCGCCTCCTCGCGGCGGCGCGACGCCGCGTCCCGGTCGGCAGCGCGCTGTTCGGTGCGGGCGAGCGCGGCGGCGACCCGTTCCTGCGCGCGGCGTTCGCGTTCCTCGGCGCGGCGTGCCGCCCGCTCGTCCCAATCATTCATGCACGATGGCCCTCCGCCCGACAGCGCGGCGTCAAAGCGCCGCGCGGCGGCGGGGTCAAGTCAGCGCACGTCCTCGACCTGATCGAGGTATGCGCCATACCCTTGCGCCTCCATCTCCTCGCGCGGCACGAAGCGCAGCGCGGCGGAGTTGATGCAATAGCGCAGCCCGCCGCGATCGCGCGGGCCGTCCTCGAACACATGGCCGAGATGGCTGTCGGCGCCCGCCGAGCGCACCTCGGTGCGCACCATCCCGTGGCTGGCGTCGTGCAGCTCGGTGACGCGCGCGGCGTCGATCGGGCGCGTGAAGCTGGGCCAGCCGCAATGCGATTCGTATTTGTCGGCAGAGGCGAACAGCGGCTCGCCCGAGACGATGTCGACGTAGATGCCGGCGCGCTTGTTGCCCAGATATTCGCCGGTGCCCGCGCGCTCGGTGCCGCTTTGCTGGGTGACGTAGAATTGCTCCGGCGTCAGCTTCGCCAGCGCCTCGTCGGTCTTGGTATAATCAGTCATGTCCATCGTCCTTCGTGTCGGCTGGCGACGCCGCCTGGCGCGCCGTCCATCGACCGTTCGCAACGACCGGGTCAACGGTCGGCGCGGCGCGGGGTTGCCGCACCAGGCCTTACCCATACGGGACGGCAGTGGTGGCGTTGCGCCGGGAGCGGGCGGAGGGCGCGGTCGTCCACGATCGACCGGCGGCGATCGCCAGCGTGCCGATCGTGGTGAGAAGGAGGCTGACGAGCGCCGCCTGATATTGCCCCGCCTCCAACCGGTCGATCAGCGGCCCCAGCATCGCCATGCTGACGGCGGTCGACAGATGCAGCGTGAGGATGACCGTGCCGAAGATCACGCCTTCCCGACGATATCCGCCACGCGCCTCGTCCATGGCCAGTCGCGACGTGGCGGACCAGAGCCGGACATTGATGATGCTGACGCCCACGCCATGCAGCATCGCGGCGACGATCCGCACGCCGGGCGCGACCCCCAGCGGAAGGATCAGCAGCGCCCCGCTGGCCACCACGATCGCGACGACGAACGATCGGGGCAGCGCGCCGCGCAGCGCCGGACCGAGCGTGGTGCCGAGACAATAACCGCCGAGCAGCACCGCGCCGCTGGCCCAGCCGCCGTCGTGCGGGCGGGTGAAGATCAGCAGGCGGGTGATGGCGGGCAGCAAGGTGCCGACCATCGCCCAGCGCAGGAGCAACATGGCCAGGGCCGCCGGGATCGCGCGGTCATGCGGCCGGGCAGGGCGGGGCGTGGCGCGGGACGGGAACGTGACGCCGCGCAGCGCGACGGCGGACGCGATCATCAACGCACCGACCAGCGCGAGCAGCGGCGACATGCCATCGCCGGTGACGGTCGTCGCCGCGAAGCCGGCGACGATCGCGCATCGGGTCAGCGCGCTGAGCGTGACGCGCAGGCGCGCATAGCCACGCGCATCCGTGTCGTCGCGCGGCAGCATCGCGGCCAGCATGTTCTGCGCGACATCCTGCACGGCATAGGTCAGGCGGAAGGCCAGCCCCGCGACGATCGCCGCCGCCGCGCCATGGACCGCGAATTGCGCCCATAGCAGGATGGCGGTGAGGCAGGTGGCCGGCCATTGGATGCGGACGACGAAGGCGCCGCTCGCCTGCCAGCGGCTGAGGGTGTGGCCAGCAAGCGCCGTGGCCACGCCACCGATCAGGAGGAACAGGCAGGACAGCCAGCCCGTCTGCGTGCCGGTCAACCCGACGCGGACATGCAAATGCCAGGCGAGCAGCAGATCGACCGCCGCCCAGCCGAGCGACCGCGCGGCATGCGCCGCACCGAATCGGGCGCGGTTGGACGGGAACAGGCGGGCGACCATCGCAGCGCCCTACGGCACGTTGATGATCGCCCGGTGACAGGCCCGGCGCCGATCGCCGGACCGCCAGTGATCGGATCAGCGCAATGTCGCGCGGTAGCGCAACAGCGCCTCGGGCTCGTCGGTCTGCAGGATCGTGACGCCATCGCGATACAGCCGCCCCCATACCGCATCGGGATCGCGCAGCGCCTGTTCATCGCCGCCATAGCCCGCGACGAACCCGTCCCACAGCGTGTTGATCCACAGCCGCACCCGGTGCGCATTCGCGATCGCCACCACGGGGGGCAGTTGCGCGGCGTCCATGCGCGGCAGCTCGACGCCGATCGGCCGCGCGTCGGCCAGCTGCGCCGTGACGATTCCGGCGAGATCCGCCTTGCCATCGGGATTGAGCGGGATCGGCATGTAGAGCAGCCGGTCGAACGGCGCCTGCGCCGCCATCGCGGGCGTGTTCGGCCCCACCTCGGTCTTGATGACGATCTGCTTTTCCATGCCGGCGCGGCGCACGGCGGCGGCGACCTCGACATAGATGTTCGCCTTCACATCGAGGTTCAGCATGATCCGGCCCTTGGCGAGCGCGAGAATCTGATCGAGCGTCAGCATCCGCTCCTCGGTGAGCGGCGCCTTCGCGCCACCCTCGTCGTCGCGCAGCCGCAGTTGCGACAGCTGCGGCCAGGTGAGCCGGTCGACCGCGCCGGTGCCATCGGTGGTGCGATCGACGGTGGCGTCGTGCAGGATCACGAGCGTGCCGTCCGCCGAGCGGCGCACGTCGGTTTCCATCATGTCCGCGCCGATCGCGACGCACCGCTCCAGCGCGGCGCGCGAGTTTTCCGGCACCGTGCCCATCAGGCCGTGGTGCGGGGCCGGATTGTGGCAGCCGCGATGCGCCACCACCACGATCCCGCCGTGCGGATCGGCCAGCCGCGCCTGGATCGCCGCCACGCCGCCGGCGGGGGCGGCGAGCGCTGCATTCGCGGTCATCGTGCCCGCCAGCGCCATCATCATCGTCTTCATCATCCTGGTCCCTTTCAGAAGCGCGGCGTGAGGCGCAGGCCCAGCCAGAAGGTGGTCGGCGCGGAATAGCTGTCCTTCAGCAGGTTCTGCCCCGGTCCGGTGACGCTGGTGATCCGGCTGTGCGTCACGTTGCCGACCTGCCCGATCAGGCTGAGGCTGGGATTGATCGCATAGGTGGCCGACAGGTCGATCTGGCTGCGCGGCGACCAGTAGAGATCCTGCCAGCCGATGTTGCTGATGATCGTGCGCAGCGCCTTGCCCTGCCGGTTCCACGCCGTGCGCAGTTCCAGCCCGCCGGCGTTGTAGAAGGCGGTGACGTTGGCGGTGTAGCCCGGCTGACCCACGAGCCGGTCGAGCGAGCGCGTCGCGAACGTCGTGGCGCTGGGCGAGTAGGGCACGGTGATCCGGCCATCGAGCAGCGCGGCGTTCGCCGACAGACCGAAGCCCGACAGGAACGGCGCGATCGGGCGCAGCGTGTTCAGGATCACCGATCCCTCCAGCCCGCGGATGCGCGCCGCCGCCGCATTGGCGGGCGTGCTGACCGCCGCATTGGCATAGGTCGTCCCGTCGAAGGTGAAGGGCACGATGTTGGTCAGCGTGAAGATCTCGTTCCTGATCCGCTTGTTGAAGGCGGCGAGCGAGATCATGCCCTCGAACGGCGTGATCCGCAGGTCGGCGGCGAGATCGAGATTGTCCGACACGCGCGGGCGGATGTCTGGCGCGCCGATCGTCACCGTGACGCCGGTGGCGTTCGGATTGCCCTGATCGTTGGGGTTGACGAAGCCGATCGAGGTGCGCGCGGCATAGGCATCATAGGGCGGGCGGCCCAGCGTCCGGCTGGCCCCGGCGCGCAGATCCAGCAGCGACGTCGCGTGCCATGTCATGACCGCCGAGGGCAGGAGATAATGATAGGACGAGCCGGTCGGCTTATCGACGTAGACGTACGTGCCGCTCGTTTTGTCGAGCTGGCGCTGGCGCCCGGTCGTCGATTGCGTGGTATCGTCGTAGCGCAGGCCCGCCTGCACGTTCACGCGATCGCTGCGGTAGGTCGCCAGCGCATAGGCGCCGAACAGCTTTTCGCGATGCGTGAAATCGTCCTGGTTGCTGAACGCGGTCTGGTCGGTGGCGTTGTACGCGCTGCGCGGCGCGCCCTGCACCTGCGCGCGCGCCTTGTTCGGGTCGAGCGCGAACAGATTGTAGCCGAGGTACGGCATGATCGCGTTCGACGGGCCGAGCACGTCGGCCATGTTCAGCGCCGGCGCGGTGGCATTGGGCTGATATTCGGCGCGACCGATGTTGAAGCGGGGCCGATCGTCGGTGTAGCTCACCCCCGTCGCGACGCCGAGGCCGCGATCGTCCAGCCCCTGGTTCACGCCATAGTCGAGCCGGGTGGTGAAGATCCGGTCGCCCGCCTCGCGGCGATAGTCGCTGGCGGGGCGCCAGTACAGCAGGCTGTAATTGGCGATGTCGTTATAGGCCGAGGCGCTGATCGGGAACCGCTGGTTGAACCCCGACGTGTCATAGGTGAAGGCATATTCGGGCGTCGCGTTGATCGTCACGCCGCTGCCGGTCTTGTTGGTCGCCACCGCCGCCGGGCGGGTGATGTTGGTGGCGTATTTCACCATGAAGATCGGCTCGCGATAGGTCGCGTTCGACACCGAGGCGCGCAGCGAGAGCAACTGGTTGTCGGCCGGACGCCAGTTCACCCCGGCCTGGCCGACGCGGGTGCGCGTGGTGGTGATCTGGTTGGAATAACCGACCTCGACGTCGCCGCCGGGATAGGAGCCCGAGGTCGGGGTCTGATTGAAGACGCGGCCGCGATTGCGCGGATCGACGATGATCTCGTTGCGCTCCATATTGTCGCGGAAGAAGTAATAGCCGCCGGTCGCGAAGGCATCGAGGCTGTCGGTGAGGCGCGCCTCGAACTTGGCGGTCAGGCCGTAGCGATCGCGCTTGTCCATGACGTACCAATATTTGTCCTGTTGCGGCACCGCATAGCCGTTGCCCAGGTTGTTGCCGCTCTGCAGGACGCCGCTGTTGTCGTAGAAGCTGTAATGGACCGTGTCGGTCGTCATATGGGTTTCGGTGTAGCTCGACAGCGTCTGATAGTTCGCCGACAGCGTGACGCCGAACTGGTGCGCGGCACCGAAGGTGGTGCTGCCCGTCGCGATCAGGCGATAGCCGGGATCGCTCTGGTCGCGCGGCTTGCCGGTGTCGTTGGCGTGACCCAGCGATGCCTCGGCGGTGAAGAACGGCTTGCCGCCATTCTCGAACGCCGAGCGCGTCTTCAGGTTGATCGCGCCGCCGGTGGCGTTGGGATCGAGGTCGGCGGTGAAGGTCTTCACGACCTGGATCTCGCTGACCATCGAGGAGGGGAGGATGTCCAGCCGCACGCCGCGCGTGATCGACCCCAGCGTGCCGTTCGGCGTGCCGGGCGAGGCGATCGTCAGCCCGTCGATCGTGACGTTGTTGTAGCTCGGCCCCAGGCCGCGCAGCACCGGGGTCGCGGCCTCGTCGCGCGGATGCTCGTTATCGGTCGCGGGCAGCACCGACAGGCCCGGGATGCGGCGCAGCGCCTCGACGATCGTGTTGTCGGGCAGCGCGCGCACGTCGGTGGCGCTGACCACGTCGACGATGTTGGTGGCGTTGCGCTTGCTCTGGATCGCGGTGGCGTTGGCGCGGCGGATGCCGGTGACGACGATATCGCCCGCGTCGTCGGCCGGCGCGGTGCCTTGCGCCGCCTGTTGCGCCCAGCCGGCCTGCGCGGTCGCGATCAGCGACGCGGATACGAGCAGCCGCAGCAGCGCGGCACGATGAACCGTCATGTATTCCCCCGGATTTTGATGATTCGGTTTATTACCTGATCCGGGTACTATTCGAGACGGGTTGCATATTGATGACGGGCGCGTAACGTGGGTGACATGGATAGCGCCCCCCTCGGCACGATGCCGCCGCCCGCCGGACAGAAGCCGATCAGCGCGGGCGGCCGCCAGTTGCTCGATCTGCTGATCCGGCGTGGCGCGGTGGCGCAGGCCGATGTCCCGCGTCTGCTCGACCTGTCGCAGTCGAGCGTGGCGCGACTGGTGGGCGAGTTCGCCCGCGCCGGTTTGGTGACGCTAACCAGTCGCAAGGCGGCCGGGCCGGGCAATCCCAGCGCGATGGTGCGGCTCGACGCCGATTTCGCCTTCACGCTGGGCGTCGCGATCACCGGCGACGCGGTGTCGATGGCGGTGGTCGACCTGGCGGGCGGCGTGCGCGGTTACGAGAGCGTCGCCATGCGCGACATGGCGCCCGCCCGTGTGGTCGCCGAGCTCCGGCGGATGCGCGATGCCCTGCTGGCGTCCGCCGCGATCGATCGCGCGCGGCTGATCGGGGCGGGGGTGGGCTTTTCGGGCTTCTTCGTCGGCGATCCGCTACGCTTCAGTCCGCCGCCGCTGCTCGCCGCCTGGGCGGACCTCGATATCGTCGGGACGCTGACGGACGCGCTGGGAATGCCGGTGCTGTGCGACAATGATGCGACCGCCGCGACGATCTACGAATGCCTGCTGGGCGCGGGCCGGACGTGCCCGACGTTCGCTTATTGCCACCTGACCAACGGCTTTGGCGGCGGGCTGGCGATCGACGGACGCGTGGTGCGCAGCTGGATGGCCAATGCGGGCGATTTCGGCGGCGTCTGGTGGTTGCTCGATCGCGGTTACCCGAACCTGGACCTGCTGTTGCGCCGCGTGAACGCGGCGGGCGCGCGCTTCACGACCGTCGAGGAGATGATCAGTGCGATCTCCTGCGCGACCCCCGGGGTGGACAGGTGGCTGGACGAGGCGGTCGTGCCGTTCGGGATGCTCGTCAGCATCCTGGGGCATGTCGTCTCGCCCGAGAAGGTCGTGATCGGCGGGCGCATCCCGCCCGACATCGCCGCCGCGCTCGCCGAGCGGATCGCGCCGCCGCGCACCCCGATGCGCAACAACGCCCATTTCCCATTGCCGACCGTGATCGCGAGCGAGGCGACGGGCGATACGGTCGCCTTCGGCGCGGGATTGCTGCCGTTCGCGGCGCGGTTCTTCTGAGGTCGTCCGCCGTCGCGGGCGGCGCACCGGCCGGTGGCGCCGCCGCGCTTATGCGTCAGGGCTGATAGGGCAACGAGGATTGGTGCAGGATGATGCGCACCTTGCCGTCGTCACATTCCTTGAACACGAAGCTCTTGTTCACGAAGATGTGGCTGTCATCCTGCCCGATGAAATGCACGTTGCATTGGACGATCGCCAGTTCGCCATGCAGGATGAAATCCTCCTTGCTGTACCACACCTTCACCCAGGGTTTCAGCTTGAACCCCCTGTCGTCGGGGAAGTCCTCGCTTCCCCCGACGAAATAGGCGAGCGCGCCTTCCTTGGTCGGGCGGAACGTCTGCCGCCCGAAGGTCAGCGTCGGCTTGAACAGCACCTTGCCGTTGTCATAATCGTAATGGTCGCTGAGCACGCGTGCCGCGAC
>CAJYSA010000003.1 GCA_913777325.1 uncultured Sphingomonas sp.
GGCGCGGCGTGCCGAGCCCCGCCGCCGCCATCTGCGCTGCCGACTCGATTCCGGCGCTGCCCTGCCCCTCGATCACCCACGGATCGTCGAAGCTGGGCACCAACGTCGCGCCCCGCGCCTCCGCCAGCCGCCCCGCGATCACCTCGCGCGCTTCGGTCGCGCGGTCATACGTCACCACCTCCGCCCCCAGCGCCAGCGTCGAATGGCGCTTCGCCGCCGGCGCGTCGGTCGGCATCACCACCGTGGCCGACATGCCCAGCCGCCTCGCCGCCCAGGCGATTCCCTGCGCATGATTGCCCGACGAGAATGCCACGACGCCGCGCGCCCGCGCTTCGTCGCTCAAGGCAGTTAGCCGGTGCCACGCGCCGCGCACCTTGAACGCGCCCACCGGCTGCAGACACTCTGCCTTGAAAGCGATCGCTACATCGTTGATTTCACTGACATAAATCGGTGTCGGCGGGAGTATGTCCGCTATCTTCGCAGCCGCATCGCGCACGCCGGCGCGGGTGGGGTGTCGCATAATCGTCACAATTGAACCTTTCGTCGCATTGGCCACTTTACAATGCGAACCTGCGATCATATTTCGCGCCTCCGCTGCCCCATGGGACTTCCAACCGCAAGGCAGCTTTTTGTCACCGTATGCCGCAAGGCAATTGGAGGTCCCTTGAGTTGCACCAGCATCATCGCGCGCTGGGGTTAGCGCCCCTCTCGACCGTCTCCGCCGATCACGTCGCCGGGGCCATCGACATCGCTGCTCGTCGCCCGGTCCAGCCGGTGACGATCGTTCGTCCGCACGCCGCGGCACGGGCCGCCCGCTTCTTTACGGAGAAGTTTCCGGGCCGGACCATGTATGCGGTCAAGGCGAACCCGAGCCCGGAGCTGCTACGCACGCTCTATGACAACGGTGTGACGACCTACGACGTCGCCTCGATCGCCGAGGTTCGTCTGGTCGCCCGCACCCTGCCGGACGCGACCTTGTGCTTCATGCACCCGGTCAAGGCCGAGGAAGCGATCGCCGAGGCGTATTTCACGCACGGTGTCCGCACCTTTTCGCTCGACAGCATGGAAGAGCTGGCGAAGATCGTGTCGGCCACCCGTGGCGCCGCGGACCTCACGCTGTGCGTGCGGTTGCGTGTGTCGTCCGAGCATTCGAAGCTCAGCCTGGGCGCCAAGTTCGGCGTCGCGCCGGACGAGTCGAAGGAGCTGCTGCTCGCCACCCGCCAGGTCGCCGATGCGCTCGGCATCTGCTTCCACGTCGGATCGCAGGCGATGACTCCGGACGCCTATGCACAGGCGATGGAGCGCGTGCGTCAGGCGATCGTCGGCGCGGCGGTCACCGTCGATGTCATCGATGTCGGCGGCGGCTTCCCCTCGGTCTATCCGGGCATGACCCCGCCGCCGCTGGAGCGTTACTTCGAGACGATCCACCGCGCGTTCGAGAGCCTGCCGATCAGCTATTCGGCGGAACTCTGGGCGGAGCCGGGCCGCGCGCTCAGCGCCGAATACAGCTCGGTCGTGGTGCGCGTGGAGCGTCGCCGTGGCGAGGAGCTGTACATCAACGACGGTGCGTATGGCGCGTTGTTCGATGCGGCGCACATCGGCTGGCGCTATCCGGTCGCGTTGCTGCGCGAGCCGGAATCGACCGTCCGCGATCATGCGTTCAGCTTCTGGGGCCCGACCTGCGACGACATGGACCACATGCCGGGGCCGTTCCCGTTGCCCGCGGACGTGACGGTCGGCGATTATATCGAGGTCGGGATGCTGGGTGCCTATGGCGCCGCGATGCGCACCGCGTTCAACGGCTTCACCTCGGACGAGACGGTGGTCGCCACCGACGAGCCGATGGAGTCGCTCTACATCGAGCTGCCGCGACAGGTTACCGGCAACGTCGTGAAGCTGTAACGTTCCGACTTCAGTGATCCGGTGGCGGCGTGCGGATGTTCCGCACGCCGTCATCGTTCGGGTCTTCGCGTCCCCATTTTGAACGACGTGCATTTCCCTGTGGGAGCCCCCATGACCGACACCAAGATCAACGACCATCGCAAGGCGGAGCTGCTGTCGAAGCAGGTCAAGCACATCGACATCAAGAGCTTCGACGCTCGCCCGATCGTCGACGCGATGAGCGACATGAGCTTCACCAGCCGCGACCTCGGCCGCGCGACGAAGATCTACAACCAGATGCTGGACGACAAGGATTGCACCGTCGTCCTCGTCATCGCCGGCTCGACCTCGGCGGGCGGCTGCATGGACCTGTATGCGGAGCTGGTCCGCAACAACATGGTCGACGTGATCGTCGCGACCGGCGCGACCATCGTCGACATGGATTTCTTCGAGGGGCTGGGCCACAAGCATTATCAGGCGCTGGAGGTGCCGGACGACGACACGCTCCGCTCGCTCTACATCGACCGCATCTACGACACGTATATCGATGAGGAGCAGCTTCAGGACTGCGACCACACGATCTACGAGATCTGCAATCAGGTCGAGCCGAAGGCCTATTCGTCGCGCGCCTTCATCCGCGAGATGGGCAAGTACCTCGTCGAGCATGGCAAGAAGGAGAACAGCCTCGTCAAGCTCGCCTATGAGCATGACGTGCCGATCTTCTGCCCGGCGTTCGTCGACTCCTCGGCGGGCTTCGGCCTCGTCAAGCACCAGGTCGACCGCGCCAAGGAAGGCAAGCCGTATCTAATGATCGACGCGGTCGCGGACTTCCGCGAGCTGACCGACATCAAGATCCAGGCGGGCACCACCGGCCTGCTGATGATCGGCGGCGGCGTGCCGAAGAACTTCATCCAGGACACCGTCGTCTGCGCCGAGATCCTCGGTCATGACGACGTCGAGGTGCACAAATATGCGGTGCAGATCACTGTCGCCGACGTGCGTGACGGCGCCTGCTCGTCCTCCACGCTGCAGGAAGCGGCGAGCTGGGGCAAGGTCAACACCGGCATCGAGCAGATGGTCTTCGCCGAAGCCGGCTCGGTGATGCCGCTGCTGGCGTCGGATGCCTATCATCGCGGCCTGTGGAAGGACCGTCCGGTCCGCAAATGGGCGTCGATCTTCGACAAGTAAGTCGTTTTCGGGGGAGGAGGCGACGTGCCTCCTTCCCCTTCGCCGTCGCGCACCACGCGCGGTTGCACCCGCCCTCGATCATTTGCCATAGCCGTCCCCAGTCAAACGATGGAGGGACAAGGGGATGCAGGTCGATCGGCGCACATTGATCGGCGGCGCAGCCGGTTTCGCGACCCTGGCCGTCGCGCCGCAGGCCATCGCGCAGGACGCGACCGGCGTGACCCCATGGCCACCGCGCGAGCATTTCAGGCTCTGGCCCAAACAGCCGCCCAACAGCCCCCGCCGTCTTCCGACTCCCGCCAATGAGATGAGCGGCCAGCCGCCGCGTCGCGAACTCCACCTGCGCGGTGTCGCGGAACCCGTGGTCGGCGTCTATCGCCCCGCAACGCCGGATGGCCGGGCATTGCTGTCGTTGCCCGGAGGCGGCTATCGCTTCCTGTCGGTCGAGAACGAGGGCATCAACGTTGCCCGCACCTTCAATCCGCAGGGGGTCACGGTCTTCGTCCTCGCCTATCGCCTGCCCGGCGAAGGCTGGCTGGAGCCGCAGGATGTGCCGCTGCAGGATGCGCAGCGGGCGATGCGGCTGATCCGCGCGCGTGCCACCGATTTCGCGATCGATCCCGCCACGCTCGGCGTCGTCGGCTTCTCGGCGGGCGGCCTGCTCGCGGCGAGCATCGCCACCGCCTACGCCGACCCGGTGTACGATCGCATCGACGCCAGCGACGATCTGCCCGCGCGCCCCGCCTACGCGGGTCTGGTCTACCCGGTCATCACGGGGGACATGATGCGGGTCGGCGCGCTCGGTGCGGCCCGGTTCGACACGGACCGCCGCATCAAACGCGCCACGCCGCCGATCTTCATCGCGCACGCGCTGGACGATCCGGTCGTCCCCTCCGCGCAGCCGATGGCGATGCTCGCCGCCTGTCAGGCCGCACGCGTGCCGGTGGAGGCGCATTTCTTCCAGGAGGGCGGGCACGGTTTCGGGCCCTCCTATCTCCCGCCCGACCTGCCCGGCGCACGCTGGCCCGAACTGTTCGATCGTTGGATCAGGCGAACATTGAGCGGCAGAACAGCCGGCTGAGGCTCCGCTCCAGCAACACCATCCGCCACAGCAACGCGCCGTGGTCGGCACCGCCTGCGCGATGCGCCTCGGCCAGTCGCGCGATGTGATGCAGATCGAACCATCCCAGTTCGGCCAGGATGGTAGAACGCGCCAGGCGCTCTCCCGCGTCCTTCAGCCATGCGTCGACCGGCGCCGATGGCGGATCGAGCGGGAGCGCCGGCAGGTGCCGCGCCATCGCGTGTGTCAGCGCCGGGGTCCGCGATGCCCGCACCCGACGCGGCAGGTTCAGCGCGAACGACACCAGCGCCGGATCCGCGAAGGGCGAGCGCCATTCCACCCCCGCCGCCATGCCGGCTCGGTCGGCGATCGTCAGCACCTGCGCGGGCAGCCGGATCGACACATCGGCGTGCATCGCCGCTGTCAAGGGATCGCCCGCCGCCAGCCGCTCGCCACAGCGACGCGCCGGCTCATGCCCCCGCCATGCCGCGCGCCCCGCCGCGCTCCACAATGCCCGTATCTGCGCAGCCGGCAGCGCACCGATGATCGCGCCTTGATCCTCCGCCGTCTCGCCCAGTCCGGGCCACCGCCGTCGCCATGCCTGCCGCATTGCGAACCAGCGCCAGCGTGCACCGCCGAACAGCAAGGCCGCGCCGCCGCCGGCCAGCGCGACCGGCCCGCACGCCCGCGCCGCGACCAGCGCATCGATCGCCGCGCGATCGGCGCAGGGTTCGTCGAAGGCCGCGACCAGATCGTCGGGGATCGCCGCCGCCTCGGTCGCATCGACCCGCCGGTGCGCGGTGGCGAAACGCGCCGCCACCTCCTCGCCGGCGGCGGTCCCGACTGTCCGCACCGCCTTCGTCCGCGCTTCCGCCAGCAGCGCCACGATTGCGGCATCCCCCGCCCCGCCCAGCAGCAGCGCATCGACCTCCGCGCCCCCCGCCTGCCGCAGCACCGCCGCGCGAAGCTCGGGTAACAGCGCGTCCGGCGGGGTCGGGGCCGTGTCGCGCAACGTCCACCAACGGCGTGGGGCCTGTGCGGGACGGCCGCGCTCGACGAGCAGGAAATGCCCTGCCGGCAGCTTCCCGACCCCGGCAACCAGACACGTATCGTCGGGTACATGGCCATAGGTCAGATAATCCGCGACCGCCGCCGCATCGGGTGCACGGCGCAGCAAGGGATGCGCCGCCACCCCACCCAGCGTCGAGGCGAAGATCAACGCGCCATCGGGCAACATCGCCATGTGCAGCGGCTTGGCACCCAATCGATCCCGGGCGAGGAACAGCGTCTGAGTCGCGGCGTCATGCACCGCGATCGCGAACCCGCCCATCAGCCGGTCGAGCAGCGACGGGCCCCATTCGGCAAAGCCGCGCAACACCACCTCGGCATCGCCATCCCCGCGGAAACGATGCCCCAGCCGCCGCAACTCCTCGCGCAGCGCCGCATGGTTCAGGATCGTCCCGTCGAGCATCGCGGCATAGCGCAGGTCGTCGGTCGCCACCGGCTGCGCGGCGGCCGTTCCACCGACCGTCGCCAGCCGCCGATGCGCGAAGCCGACGCCGGGCGCGGTCCATTCGCCCGCGCCGTCCGGCCCGCGCGCCGCCATCGCCACCGCCATCGCGCGCACCCGTGCCGGATCGACCGGCTTGGGCGTGTTCGGGTAGAACAACCCGGCGATCGCCCCCATCTCAGCGTGGCCCCGCCGCCGCGATGCCCGCCTGCCCTACGCACCTACTCATGACATGCGCGCTATCACGCGCCGCGTTCGTCAGCGACTCCGAACCGAGGGGCGTCGTCGCGGCGCCGCGTCCGATCGTCGCCGGATCAGCGTGTAATCCAGCCGGACGTGCGGCGCGTCGCCGCGCCGCGCCTCCCGCCGGTCGAACAGCATCCCCGCCAGCAACTGAACCGCCGCGCGGCTCATGTCGGCGATCGGCTGACGGATGGTCGTCAGCTCGGGCCAGATCGTCGTCGCCAGCGCGCTGTCGTCGAACCCGCACACCGTCAGGTCGCCCGGCACGTCCAGCCCGCGGCGATGCGCCACCGCGACCGAGGCGGCGGCCATGTCGTCGTTGCTGGCGAAGATCGCGGTCGGCGGGTCCGACAGGTCGAGCAATTCCTCCGCCGCCTCCAGCCCGGAGCGGTAATTATACAGACCAGGCACCACCAAAGCCTCGTCGAGCGGAAGGCCCTGTGCGGTCAGCGCGGCGCGATAGCCCGCCAGCCGCTCGGCGCTGGCGTGGATATTGTCGTTCCCGGTGATGAAGCCGATCCGCTCATGCCCCAGCGTCAGGAGATGCGTGGTCATTTCGTGGGCCGCCGCCCGATCGTCGATCGCGACCGCTCCCACCTCGGGCGGCGGCGCGTTGGTCGCGACCACCACGGTCGGGATGCCGGCGGCGCGCAGCGTGTCGAGCACGATCGGCGAATCGCACAACGGCGGCGGCAGGATGATCCCGTCGATCCCGCCGCGGATCAGCCGCTCCGCCACCTCGCGCTCATGGTCGCCGACATCGCATTTCTGCACGACCAGCTGGATGTCCGCGCGTCCGGCCTGGTCGAGACTGCCGAGCAGGAAGGCGCTGAGATAGGCCTCGCTGGGGTTGCTGAACAGCAGCCCCATCCGAAGCTGCGCACCGCCGGCCAGACGACGGGCGGCGGGATTGGGGGCGTAATCCAGTTGCCGGATCGCCGCGTTCACCGCCTCGCGCGTCTCGGCGCGGACGTTCGTCTCGGAATTGATGACGCGCGAGACGGTCATCGGCGACACACCGGCCAGCCGCGCCACGTCAGCGATCGTCGGCACGCCCGAGTGCCGCTTGCGTTTCTCCCCCGTCATGCGACCCTGCTTAGCAGGGTTGCGGCGACAGGTAAGTCGCCGTCGCCGCATTTTCACGATGACGGCGCGCCGGGCCGCATTGTAAGCCGCACGGCAGCGAGGCTGGCGAGAGGACGGAACGATGGACGCGCTTCAGGAACCGACGCGACGTGCCGTGCTAACCGCCCTCGCCGCGTCGTCGATCATCCCGGTGGTCGCGCAGGCCGAGGGGGCTGGCGACACGCTGCCGCTGTGGCCCGGTTCGCCCCCCGGCGCCCCGGCCACGCTGCCGGTCCACAAGGTCGAGCAGCGGTCGAAGACCGCCGGCATCGACGATCGTTGGCTGACCGGCATCGCCACGCCCACGCTATCGGTCCGTCGGCCCGCCCAGCCAAACGGCGCCGCGGTGCTGCTGATCCCCGGCGGCGGCTATGGCTTCCTGGCGTTCGACAACGAAGGGGAGGAACAGGCGCGCTGGCTGACGGCACAGGGCGTCACCTGTTTCATTCTTTCCTACCGTTTGCCGGGCGAGGGCTGGCGGGATCGTGCCGTGGTGCCGCTGCAGGATGCGCAGCGTGGCATCCGCCTGATCCGCGCACGCGCCGCCGATTACGGCGTGGATGCGGCGCGGATCGCCGTGCTCGGCTTCTCGGCGGGCGGGCACCTCGCAGGCAGCCTCGCCACCCGCCATGCCGAACGCACCTATGCGCCCGTCGACGCTGCCGACCGGCACTCGGCGCGCCCCGACCTTGCCGGGCTGATCTATCCGGTCGTCTCGCTTGCCGCACCCTTCACCCATGTCGGATCGCGCGACCATCTGCTCGGTACGCCCTCCGACGACGCCATGCGCCGCGCCGCCTCGGTGGAGGCGCATGTCGATGCGCAGACCGCCCCGATCTTCCTGACGCACGCCAGCGACGACGACGTCGTGCCGATCGCCAACAGCCTGACGCTGTATCAGGCGTTGCTCGCCGCGCACCGCCCGGCGGAGTTGCACGCCTTCGATCAGGGTGGGCACGGCTTCGGCGTTCGCCTGCCCGCCACCACCCCGGCACATGCGTGGCCGGCGCTGTTCACCGCCTTCGCCATGCGGCTCGGCGTCTTTCCGCCGTCGCGCGCCGCCTGAGCTTCGGCGGACTCGTCGTTTCCGAACGCGATGGCGCAACGGGGTGACGCTCCCTACACTCCGGGGATGAGCGAGCATCTCGATGTCCTGATCGTCGGCGCGGGTCTGTCGGGGATCGACGCCGGCTATCGCGTCGGGCACGAGCGCGCCGATCGCCGCTGGGCGATCTTCGAAGCGCGCGACGCGATCGGCGGAACCTGGGATCTGTTCCGCTATCCCGGCGTGCGATCCGATTCCGATATGACCACGCTGGGCTTTCCCTTTCATCCATGGCGGGGTGAGAAAGCGATCGCCGATGGTGCGGATATCCGCGATTACATACGCGACACCGCGCGAACCTTCGGAATCGATCGCCATATCCGCTTCCGCCACCGCGTGCTCGCCGCCGATTGGTCGTCGCGCGATGCACGCTGGACCGTCACTTATGAGGTCGATGGGCAGACCGCGCACCTTACCTGCTCCTTCCTGTACCTGTGTTCCGGTTATTACGACTACCGCCAAGGCCACGCCCCGACGTGGCCGCGCCAATCCGACTATCGCGGCACGATCGTCCATCCGCAGCATTGGCCGGAAGGGTTGCCGGTCGCCGGTCAGCGGATCGTCGTGATCGGCTCCGGCGCGACCGCCGTCACGCTGGTGCCCGCGCTGATCGATCGCGGGGCGGCGCATGTCACCATGGTCCAGCGTTCACCAACCTACATCGTCTCGATGCCGGCGCGCGATCGGATCGCCGCCACGTTGCGCCGCCACCTGCCGGCCGCGCTGGCGGAGCCCGCGATCCGTTGGAAGAACATCGGCTATGGCATCGCCACCTATTCGCTCGCGCAACGTCGACCGACGTTCGTCAAGCGACAGATCGCTCGGCAACAGCGCGCGGAGCTTGGCGAGGGGTTCGACATCGCGACGCACCTCACCCCGCGCTACGATCCGTGGGACCAGCGGCTGTGCCTCGTTCCCGACAGCGATCTGTTCCGCGTGCTGCGGGACGGCAGCGCCACGATCGCCACCGGGCACATCGCGCACTTCGATCGCGACGGCGTGGTGCTGACGACGGGCGAGACATTGCAGGCCGATCTCGTCGTGACCGCTACCGGGCTGACCCTGCGCCTGATGGGCGGCGCGACCCTGTCGATCGATGGCACCCCGATCGATCCCGGCCAGCACATGCTGTATCGCGGCGCGATGCTTGCGGACGTGCCGAACCTGGCGTTCGCCATGGGCTATACCAATGCCTCATGGACACTGAAATGCGATCTGACCGCGCGGTTCGTTTCGCGCGTGCTGGATCGCATGGCCGCCGACGGCAGCGAGATCGTGGTCGCCGCCGCGCCGCCCGCCGAGGTGGTCGATACACCGGTGCTCGATCTGAGTTCGGGCTACATCCGCCGCGATCAGGCGCTGCTGCCCCGACAGGGGCGCCGCGCGCCGTGGCGCACGCATCAGAACTATGTACGCGACGCGCTGACGATGCGGCGTCGCCTCGACGACGGCGTGCTGCGCTTCACGCGGCGCTGATCACTCGACCGTCACGCTCTTGGCCAGGTTGCGCGGCT
>CAJYSA010000004.1 GCA_913777325.1 uncultured Sphingomonas sp.
ACTCTTTCCCTACACGACGCTCTTCCGATCTAAGCTGGCTGCGCTCGCGTGCCTGCACCAGGTCGAGCGAGCGCAGCCAGCTTGCCAGCCGCATCGACGTCACCGCCGCCGGCACCTTGCTCGCACAGGCGCGGCTCGCATTGGTGCAGGCACAGGCCGCGCGCGTGCCTGCACCAGGTCGAGCGAACCCTGCCGCGTGCGGATCGTGCGCTCGGCGATCGCGGCGCGACGTTCGGCGCGCGCGACCTCGACATAGCTTTGCACCACCGCCCCGGCGAGCATCAGCCGCGCCGCCGCGACGTCATAGCCGGCGGCACGCGCCTGCGCCGCCGCCGCCTCGATCGCGGCCTTCTGACGCCCGAACAGGTCGAGGTTCCACGACAGCCCGGCCTGCGCGGTGCCGAGCGCGCGGACGGTGCCGGCGAAGGGCGGCGGGATGGTGTACCGTCCCGACAGGCGCGAACCCTGCACCTGCGCGTCGAGATCGACTGATGGACGGCGATCGGCGTCCTGTCGCTCCAGCGCGGCCTGCGCCTGGCGGACGCGCGCGGCGGCGATGTCCAGCGACGGATTGCCGGCAAGCGCGTCGGCGACCAGCCGGTCGAGCTGCGGATCGCCGATCGCGCGCCACCAATCGGGGGCGAGCCGCACCGATGGCCCGGCCAGCGCGAGTTGCGCGGGCGTGGTCGCCGCGACCGAGGTGTGCGAGGCGGGCGCGGCGCACCCGGCGAACAGCAGCGCCACCGCCGCCGCCAGCCCGGCGCGGGCGCGCGCGAGACCGCACGAGGCGGATGCCGGCGGCGGCGGCGATGTCGTCGTCATCCGGAGTGCCTTCAGTCGGAGCAGGGGCATGTCGCGATGTCCTCCAGCGTGCGGCGCAGCTTCTGCAATTGCGCAAGGAAGCCCTCGATCTCCGGCGCGGACCAGTCGGCGAGGCAGCGGTTCCAGTAATCGACGGTCAGGTCGCGACAGCGCGTCATCACCATATGGCCCGCCGGCGTCAGCGAGAGGCGGAGGACGCGGCGATCGTCCTCGCTGCGGGTGCGCTCCACCCATCCCTTCGCCTCCAGCGCGTCCATCATTCGCGTCATCGCGCCCTTGTCGTGCGCCAGGTCGCGGGCGACGACCGCGCAGGTCGGCTCGACATGGTGGTGGATCGCCATCAGCGCCGACCATTGCGAGGTGTTCAGCCCCTCCGGCGCGAAGATCCGGTCGAGCACCGTCATGCCGAGCTGGTTGCAGATCTTGATCAGGTAACCGACCGATCGCTCCGGCGTATAGGTTTCTGGACCGTAGAAGCTCATAAGGTTGCCATGGCAACCATTGCCGTGGCAGTCAATCGCCTTTGTTGCGAATTGTTGCCGTGGGCGGGCGCGCCACGGTGGCTTGCGGCGGCGGGGGGTGACGCTATGGTTTCGGCAGACACCTTATCCGGGGGAGCATTCACGTTGGCTTATCGCGCATTCCTGGCTGCCGGCTCGGCGCTGGCGGCCCTGACGACCCCCGTGCTGGCGCAGACCGCCCCCGTCGCCGCGCCGGTGTCGCAACTGGTGAAGGCGGTCGACATTCCGTATCAGCAATTTACGCTGAAGAACGGGCTGCGCGTGATCGTCCACACCGATCGCAAGGCGCCGATCGTCGCGGTCAGCGTGTGGTATGACGTGGGATCGAAGCACGAGCCGCAGGGCAAGACCGGGTTCGCGCACCTGTTCGAACATCTGATGTTCAACGGCAGCGAGAACGCGCCGGGCGATTTCTTCGAGCCTCTGCAACAGGTCGGCGCGACCGACTTCAACGGCACGACCTATTTCGATCGCACCAATTATTTCGAGACGGTGCCGACCGCCGCGTTGAGCCGAGCGCTGTTCCTCGAATCCGATCGCATGGGCTATCTGACCGGCGCGATCACACAGGGCGTGCTCGACGAGCAGCGCGGCGTGGTGCAGAACGAGAAGCGGCAGGGCGACAACCAGCCGTACGGGTTGTTGCGGTACAAGGCGACCGAGGGGCTGTTCCCCGCGACGCACCCCTATGGCCACACCACGATCGGATCGATGGCCGATCTGGACCAGGCGAGCCTGGCCGACGTGAAGAACTGGTTCAAGAGCCACTACGGCCCGAACAATGCCGTGCTGGTGCTGGCCGGCGACGTCGATGTCGCGACCGCGCGTCCGCTGGTGGAGAAGTATTTCGGCGCGATCCCGGCGGGGCCGAAGAGCGTCGCGCCGCCCGCGCCGATCCCCGCATCCTTGCCCGGCCCGGCGAAGGAAGTGATGAAGGACCGCGTCGCCGCCACGCTGATCATGAAGGAATGGGCGGTGCCGGGGCTGAACGACAAGGACGCCCCCGCGCTGGAAGTGGCGGCGGGCGTGCTGGGTGGCCTCGCCAGCTCGCGCTTCGACAACGTCTTGGTGAAGGGCGAGAAGCTGGCGGTGCAGGCGTCGGCGGAATATGAGTCGTTCGCGCAGGTCGGCACGTTCCAGATCACCGCGATCGTGCGCCCCGGCGTGGATGTGGCCGCGGTGTCGACCCGGCTTGACCAACTGGTCGCCGAGTTCATGAAGAACGGGCCGACCGCCGACGAGGTCAATCGCTACGTCACCAGCACGGTGTCGAGCCGCATCGACGGGCTGGAGGCGGTCGGCGGCTTCGGCGGCAAGGCGACCGCGCTGGCGGAAGGCGCGCTCTATTCGAACGATCCAGGCTTCTACAAAAAGCAGCTCGCGGCACTGGCGGCGCAGACGCCGGCGACCGTGAAGGCGGCGGTCGACAAATGGCTGTCGCGCCCGTCCTATCAGATCGAGATCGTCAACGGCGAGCGCGATGCCTATGCCGAATCCAAGGCGGTGCCGCCCGCCAAGGTCGTCGAGGCGGCGGAGCCGGCGGCCAAGGGCACGCGCGGGCCGATCCCCGACGTCGGTGAAGTCGCGGGCCTGTCGTTCCCGAAGGTGGAGCGGACGCGGCTGTCGAACGGGATCGAGCTGGTCTACGCCAACCGCTCGGTGGTGCCGATCACGCAGGCGGTGCTGAGCTTCGACGCGGGCGTCGCCGCCGACGTTGCGGACAAGCTGGGCACGCAGCAGTTGACGCTGGGCATGATGGACGAGGGCACGAAGCGGCTGAACTCGATCCAGATCGCCGAGGCGCGCGAGCGGCTGGGGGCTTCGATTTCCAGCGGCAGCTCGCCGGATCGCACCACGCTGTCGCTGCGCGTGCCGAGCGCCAATCTGGCGGCGGGCGCCGATCTGTGGGCGGATATCGCGCGCGCGCCGTCCTTCCCGGAGGCCGAGCTGGGCCGCGTCAAGACGCAGCAGCTGACGCAGATCGCGCAGGAACTGACCAGCCCGCAAGGACTGGTGCAGCGTGTGCTGCCGAAGCTGGTGTCGCCGGGATCGCCCTATTCCAAGGCGCAGGGATCGGGCGACGCGGCGGCGGTGCAGGCGTTGACGCGTGCCGATCTGATCGCGTTCCAGCAGGCGTGGCTGCGCCCCGACAAGGCGAAGATCTTCGTCGTCTCGGATCGTCCGCTGGCCGAGATCCGGCAGGTGATGGAGGCGCGCTTCGGCGACTGGAAGCCGACCGGGGCGGCGGGGACGAAGACCTTCCCGGCGACGGTGCGGTCGGTGTCGCCGCGCATCGTGCTGGTCGATCGACCGGGCAGCCCGCAGTCGATGATCGCGGCGGGGGTGCAGACCGGGCTGAAAGGCACCGACGACCTACTGCCGGTGGAGGTCGGCAACGACGCGCTGGGCGGCAGCTTCCTGGGGCGGCTGAACATGGATCTGCGCGAGGACAAGCATTGGACCTATGGCGTCCGCGGCAATTTCAGCCGCAACGCGATGGCCGCGCCCTATGTGATGTACGCGCCGGTGCAGGCCGACCAGACCGGGCCGGCGGTGGCGGCGCTGCGCGGCGACGTGACGCAATATCTGACGACCAAGCCGATGACGCAGGAGGAGTTCGCCCGCGCGGTGAATTCGGGCACCCGCTCGCTATCCGGCGATTTCGAGACGTCGGACAACGTGCTGTCGGCGATGCAGGCCAACGACCTGTATGGCCGACCCGACGATTATTACGCCACGATCACGCAGAAATATCGCGCGCTGACGCTGCCGGAGGTGACCGCCGCGACGAAGGCCGCGATCGATCCGGCGAAGTTCGTGTGGGTGGTGGTCGGCGAGGCGGCGAAGGTGAAGCCGCAGCTTGACTCGCTGGGGTTGCCGGTCGAGGTCATGCCCGCTGCCGCGGTGGCCGGAACGCCTCCGGCACCTGCCGCGAAGTAAGGAGTGAGAGTGATGGCCGGAGTGGATGGAACCTACGACTGCACGGTGAAGTCGCCGCTGGGCGACCAGAAGCTGACGCTGACGGTCACCCAGTCGGGTGACACGTTCACCGGGCAGGCATCGGGCGCGATGGGCGCGTCGGACGTGACCGGCACGGTCGACGGCAACACGCTGGCCTGGAAGCAGCAGATGACGGTGCCGATGCCGATGACGCTGGACATCAGCGCGACCGTCGACGGCGATACCGTGACCGGCACCGTCGGCGCGGGTGCGTTCGGCAGCTTCCCGCTGAACGGCACGCGCACCGCCTGAGCGGGCGCACCCGAGGACGGGCGCATGTGGGGCGCGGCGGGAGCGATCCTGCCGCGCCCTACGACCATTTGGCGCTGGCAACCCGCGCACCGACAAGGCTAATCCCGGCGCGACGAGGGAGACGGGCCGTGGATGCAGGACGCAGGGAGATGATGGCGATGGTGGCGATCGGCGGGGCGGGAATCGCGGGCGCGCTGTCGGGCGGCGAGGCGCAGGCCGCGGCGGCGACGGTGCCGGCCAAGGTGGTGCACCACGTCTTCTTCTGGCTGAACGATCCGGCGTCGATCAAGGACCGCGACCGGCTGATCGCCGGATTGCGCACGCTGGCGGCGATCCCGGTGATCCGCGCGCTGCACATCGGCGTGCCGGCGGACACCGAGGCGCGCGACGTCGTGGACGGCAGCTGGCAGGTGTCGGAACTGATGTTCTTCGACACGGTCGCCGACCAGAAGGCGTATCAGGACCATCCGATCCACAAGGCGTTCGTGGCGGAATGCGAAAAGCTGTGGCGCAAGGTGGTGGTCTACGACACACTCCGCGTCTGAGAGCGGCAGGCGGGCGAGGGGATCGGAATGACACGGTGGCTGATGACGGCGGCGCTGGGCGCACTGGCGGCAACTGCCGCATCGGCGCAGAAGCCCGAACCGCGGATCGTGCAGGTCACGGCGAATGGCGTGGTGGAGACGGTGCCGGACGTCGCGGTCCTCACGCTGTTCCTGCGCGGCGAGGGGCCGACGCCGGATGCGGCAACCGGGGCGCTGGCCACGCGACAGAAGGCGGTCGAGGCCGGGCTGACCGGGCTGTTGCGCGGCGACAGCGAGATCACCACCGGCAACGTGACCGTCATCGAGGCTCGGGGCAAGACGTGCGAGGACGGGCGCGGCTATAACAGCACGCCTCGCCTCAGCACCGGCGAGTGCGCGGTCCTGGGCTATATCGCGACCATGCAAAATACGCTGCGAACGCACCGGATCGACAAGGCGGCGACCGCGGTGGGGCTTGCGTCGCGCCTGGGCGCGGGCGACGCGCGGCTGGAGCGGTTCGTGCTGTCCGATCCCGACAAGGCGCAGGCGCGCGCCCGCAGCGCCGCGATCGCCAATGCGCGGATGCAGGCCACCGCGCTGGCAACCGGGGCAGGGGTGAGGCTGGGACCGATCCTGACGCTGCGCGACCAGATGGGAAGCCGTTTCGACGCAGCCGAGATGGCTGTGAGCAATGCGGTGCCACCACCTCCGCCGCCGCCGCCACCCCCGCCGCCGATCGATCTGACGGCGAAGCCGCAGCCGATCGAGACGCGCGCGGAGGTCTATGTCACCTATGCGATCGCCGATTGAACGACGGGCGCTACGTCACCGACCAAGTCGCGTGATATGACCCATCTTGCGGCCCTCGCGCGTTTCGCGCTTGCCGTAGAGGTGGAGATAGGTGTCGCGCGCGGCGACATAATCGGGCCAGCGTTCCCAGTCGGCGCCGATCAGGTTCTCCATCTCGACCGACTGCGCGGTGAGCGCGGTGTCGCCGAGCGGCAGGCCGCAGATCGCGCGGACGTGGTTGGCGAATTGCGAGGTCGCCGCGCCCTCGATCGTCCAATGCCCGGAATTGTGGACGCGCGGCGCCATCTCGTTGAACACCGGGCCGTCCGCACCGGCGAAATATTCGCACGTCAGCACGCCGACATGATCCAGCGCATCGGCGATCCGCCCGGTCAGCGCCGCCGCCTCGGTCCATTGCGCGGCGATCGGAGCGGGCGCGGGGAGCGTCGAGCGATGCAGGATGCCGTCGCGATGCTCGTTCCACGGCGGCGGGTAGCTGGTGATCGTTCCGTCCCGCGCGCGCACCAGCACGATCGAGAATTCGTGGGTGAAGGTGACGAACGCCTCCAGCACCGCCGGGCCGCCAATCGCGTCCCACGCGGCATCGGCATCGGCGGGCGACATGAGCCGGGTCTGCCCCTTGCCGTCATAGCCGAAGCGCGTCGTTTTGAGCACCGCCGGGCAGCCGATCGTCGCGATCGCGGCGTCCAGCTCCTCGCGCGAGTTCACCGCCTGCCAGCGCGCGGGGCGACCGCCGACCTGCTCGACGAACTGCTTTTCGCGCACGCGGTCCTGCGCGACCGCGAGGCTGCGCGGCGAGGGATAGACGGGCACGCGCTCGGCGAGCCATTCCACCGGCGCGACCGCGATATTCTCGAACTCGTAGGTCACGACGTCGCATTGCGCGGCGAAGTCGGCGAGGACGACCTTGTTGTGGTAATCGGCGCGCGTCAGCGAGGAGGCGGTCTGCGCCGCGACGCTCTCGCGATCGGGCGCCAGCACGTGGGTGCGATAGCCGAGATCCGCCGCCGCGCTGGCGATCATCCGGCCGAGCTGCCCGCCGCCGAGGATGCCGATCGTGCTGCCGGGCGGGATGACGCTCATGCCGGGTCGATCGCGACGCTGTCGGTCTGCTTGGCCCGCCATGCCTGAAGGCGCTGCGACAAGGCGTCGTCGGACAGCGCGAGGATCGACCCGGCGAGCAACGCGGCGTTGATCGCGCCCGCCTTGCCGATCGCCAGCGTGCCCACGGGCACGCCGCCGGGCATCTGGACGATCGAGAGCAGGCTATCCATGCCCTTCAGCGCCTTGGATTCCACCGGCACGCCCAGCACAGGCAGATGCGTCATCGATGCGGCCATCCCGGGCAGATGCGCCGCGCCGCCCGCGCCGGCGATGACGACCTTCAATCCGCGATCGGCGGCGCCGGTCGCGTAATCGTACAGCCGTTGCGGCGTGCGATGCGCCGAGACGACCTTGGTCTCATGATCGATGCCCAGCGCGTCGAGCGTCTCGCTCGCGTGCCGCATCGTTTCCCAATCCGAGGTGGAGCCCATGATGATGCCGACGTGCGCCATCGGGCGCGGTTAGCGGCGCACGTCACCAAGGGCAATCGCCAAGTTGCCGCACCGCTCAGGCGGCCAGCTTCATGTCCTGCATCGCATCGGCGGCCAGCGCGATCGAACGGCGGCGCGCCTGATGGTCGTACACGGCGCTGGTCAGCATCACCTCGTCCACCTGCGTGCGCGCCACGAACGCCGCGATGCCGCGCGCCACCTCGTCCCGCGTGCCGATCGCGCTGGCCGACAGCGCATGGTCGAGGATCGCGGCATGCTGCGGCGGCAGCGACTGGCGATAGCCCGGCACCGGCGGCTTCATCCGCCCGGGGTTGCCGGTGCGCAGCGCCACGAACTGCTGCTGCTGGGAACTCGCGAGCAGTTCCGCCTTCTCGTGCGTGTCGGCGGCGAAAACGTTGAACCCGGCCATCGCATAGGGCTTCGCGAGTGTGGGCGAGGGGCGGAAGTCGCGGCGATAGATATCCAGCGCCTGATCGAGCGCGTCGGGCGCGAAATGCGAGGCGAAGGCATAGGGCAGCCCGAGCATCGCGGCGAGCTGCGCGCCGAACAGGCTGGAGCCGAGAATCCACATCTCCGGCCTGGCCCCTGCGCCGGGGGTGGCGGTGATGCCGGTGCGTCCGTCATCAGCGAAATAGCTCTGCAGCTCGACGACATCGCGCGGGAATTCGTTGGCGTCGCTGTTCAGGTTGCGGCGCAAGGCGTGTGCGACGCGCTGGTCCGAGCCGGGCGCGCGGCCCAGCCCCAGGTC
>CAJYSA010000005.1 GCA_913777325.1 uncultured Sphingomonas sp.
ACGGCATCAACAGCGGTGCGGCGGACATTCGGCAGGCGTCGGACGATCTGTCGCAGCGGACCGAGCAGCAGGCGGCGTCGCTGGAGGAGACGGCGGCGGCGATGGACGAGATCACCTCGACCGTGCGCGAGACGGCGGCGGGCGCGCGCCGCGCCAACGATGCGGTGGTGGATGCGCGCAGCGAGGCGGAAAGCTCGGGCGAGGTCGTGCGCCGCGCGGTGGACGCGATGGGCGGGATCGAGCGCGCCTCGAACGAGATCAGCGAGATCATCAGCGTGATCGACGGGATCGCGTTCCAGACGAACCTGCTGGCGCTGAACGCGGGTGTCGAGGCGGCGCGCGCGGGCGACGCGGGCAAGGGCTTCGCGGTGGTGGCCAGCGAGGTGCGCGCGCTGGCGCAGCGCTCCGCTGACGCGGCCAAGGACGTGAAGACCAAGATCCTGGCCTCCAGCGAGCAGGTCGAGGCCGGGGTGGCGTTGGTCAGCGAGACGGGCAAGGCGCTGCAGCGGATCATCACGCGGATCGGCGAGATCAGCACGTTGGTCTCGACGATCGCGGCCTCCGCCGAGCATCAGGCGACCGGGCTGCAACAGGTGAACACCGCCGTATCCGAAATGGACGGCGTGACGCAGCAGAATGCCGCGATGGTCGAGGAGGCGACCGCCGCCGCGCGCAGCCTGGCCGAGGAGGCCGACCGGCTGACCGCCGAGGTGTCGCGGTTCCGCAACGACACCGCCGCGCGCGCGCCGGTCGCGGCGCCGCCGGCCTCGCCGGTCCACGCGCTTCAGGCGCGCGCCGCACAGGCCGGGCGCGACATCGCGCGCGTCGCCCGCCGCCCGGTCACCGGCACGCGCGGCAACGCGCTCGCCGTCGCCGACGAGGAATGGTCGGAGTTCTAGGCGCCGTATCACGCCGTTAACGTCATCCGAAACGTCGTCGGCGCGTCGGGCAGGAGCTCGAGGGAACCGCCGTGCGCATGCGCGATCTGGCGCGCGAGGCTGAGGCCAACGCCCGTTCCCTCGGCGCGGGTGGTGTGGAAGGGGCGGAAGATCCGCTCGCGGTCCGTTGCCGCGATGCCCGCGCCGCTGTCGCGCACGTCCAGCGCCAGGCCGTTTCCCTCCATCCGTGCCGATAGCGTGACCTGCGGGGCCGCGCCATCGCTGGCAGCCTGCGCGGCGTTGTTGAGGAGTGCCCACAACGCCTGCCCGATCTGGTCACGGTCGAGCGGCCAGTCCGTCGGCGCGGCGCGGTCCACCGCCAGCGTCACCCCCGGCCAGCGGACCGCGAACAGGCGGGCAAGGTCATCCAGCATCTCCGCGATCGGCACCGGCCGGCGCGTCGGCGCGGGCAGGCGGGCGAGCGCGCGATACGCCTCGGTGAAGCGTTGCAGCCCCTCCGCGCGGCGGGCGAGCGTGCCCAGGATCTCGGGCAATAGCGTGGGATCGGTGGCGGGCAGGCTGGCGGCCGCAAGGCCGCTTTCGGCGAGCGAGACGATCGGGGCGAGGCCGTTGAGCAGTTCATGGCCCAGCACCTGGATCAGTTCTGCCGTCGCGCGCGCCTCCGCGACGCGTTCCTCCTGCTCGATATCGACAAGCGCGACGACGGCGCGGTCGTGCCGCTCCGCATCGGCCAGCGTCACCCGGTCGATCCGCCAGTGCCGCCCCTCATAGGGCAGCCGCTGCTGCGTCGGATCGGCGAGCGCGGGCGGCAGCGGCAGGATGCGGTCGTCCGTCGCGAAGAGGCGGCGTGCGGCGCGGTTGAGCGCGCGCGCGGTGCCACCCTCCACGCCGACCAGCGGCGTCGGCGCGGCGTCGAGCAGCAGGCGCTGGACGATGGCGTCGGCGCTCTCGATCGGCGCCTGCGTGTCGCGTGCGCCGGGGCGAGGGCGATTGATGGCCGCCCCGTTGTGCGCGCCCACCCCGAGTGCCAGCAGCCCGAGGCCTGCCACGAGACCCCACATTGCGGCTTGCCAGGCGAGGACCAGACCGATGCCGCACAGAATGGGCACGAGCGCGGCGAGCGTACTGCGGATCGGCGCCGGGGCACCGAGCCGCCGAGTGGCGAGGCCGGTGCCGTCAGAGGCCATAGCGCGCCATCCGGCGATAGAGCGCGCCCCGGCTGAGCCCCAACGCGGTGGCGGCATGGGTGACGTTGTGGCGATGCTGGCGCAGCGCCGCCTCGATCATCGCGCGCTCCGCGTCGGACAGAACGAAATCCGCGCCGCCGCCCTCCGCGACCATTGCGGTGGGGAATGGCGACAGCGCGAGCGCGGCGGCGTCGATCGTGCCGTCATCGGCCAGCAGCACCGCGCGCTCGATGGCGAGGGCGAGGCCGCGCACCTCGTCTGGCCAAGGACCGATGCGGATCGCCGCCTCCGCCGCTTCGGTCAACCGCGCCGCGTCCCGGCCGAAGCGCACGGCGGCAAGGCGCGCGAAGTGGCGAGCGAGCAGCACCGCGTCGTCACCGCGCGCCGCCAGCGGCGGCACCGCGATCTCCACCGTGGCGAGCCGCCGGCGTAGCGCAGGGGCGAGGCGGGCGGGATCGTCGGCGATGGCGATGCAGCGCAGGTCCGGCGGCAGCCGATCGGCGAGCAGGCCCTGCTGCACGGGGTCGAGCGCATCGGGGTGGCGCAGGATCGCGGTGCCCGACAGGCCAGCAAGCGCGGCGCGGCTGTCCGCATCGCGCAGGTCGAGCCGGGCGGGCGGCGTCGCTGCGGCCGGCGATTGCGCATGAAGTGCCAGCGCGGCCAGCGTTCGGCCGCTGCCCGGCGGGCCGGTGACGGTGACGCTGGCGACGGTCGGCCCGACGCGGCGGATCAGGTCGCGCAGCCGCATCATCGCCGCGCTGTCGCCCAACAGGTGCGCGGGGCCGTCGGTGCCGGCGGGCAGCGGCGCGGCGGGGGTGGCGGGCGCGCCGCGCGCGATCGCGGCCTGTACCTTGTCCAGCAGTTCCGCATTGCGCCACGGCTTCATCGCGAAATCGCGGGCGCCGGCCTGCATCGCCGCCACCGCAATGCGGATGCCGCTGTGCGCGGTCAGCACCAGGACGCAGGCCGCCGGATCGTCCGCGACGATCCGGGCGAGGCAGGCGAGCCCTTCCTCCCCATCCGACCGCCCGGGCGTGAAGTTCATGTCGAGCAGGATCGCGTCGTACCGCCGGGTGGCGAGGCGTGAATAGGCGTCCTCCGGCGCCGGCGCGACGTCGAGCGCGTGGCCGCCGATGCGAAAGGCGATTTCCATCGCGCGCGCCACCGCCGGATTGTCGTCGACCAGCAGGATTGACAGCGCGCCGGGGTGTCCATTTGCGGACACCCTGTCCGCCCCCGGACGGACGCCGATCGGTGTTTCTTCAGAATATCCATTTTTCATAGTGGTTTAGGCTTTCGGGCGGTGATCGGCGACACTGTGTCCATGATGACCGAACAGCCCATAACCGCAACCACCCCACCGGGCGCCGCGATGGACCGCCGGATCGAGCGTCCCGCCACCCCCTGGTGGCGTCGCCGCGCGACGATCGTCGCCGGGCTGCTGGCGGTGGCGGCGGTGCCGGCGTGGCGGATGATGCCGTCTGCCGGCTCCGTCGACATGGCGGCGGGGGAGGTCGATACCGGCACCGTCACGCAAGGCGCGTTCGACGATTACATGCCCGTCCGCGCGACCGTGGCGCCCGCCGTCACGACGCTGGTCGGCGTGCTGTCCGGCGGGCAGGTGGAAAAGCTAATGGTGCAGGACGGCACGATGGTGGCGGAGGGGCAGCCGCTCGCCACGCTCGCCAACCCGACGCTGAAGCTGGACGTGCTGACGCGCGAGGCGCAGATCGCCAGCCAGCTGGGGCAGGTGGCTGGCGAGGATCTGGGCATCGCGCGCAACCGGCTGGACCGGTCGGGCCAGATCGCGCAGGCCAATTACGACCTCATCAAGGCGCGGCGCGACTTGTCGGTGCGCCAGCAACTGCACGATCAGGGCTTCCTGTCCGACGAGGGCGTGAAGAGCTATGCCGAGGAGGTCGCCTATCAGGAGAAGCGGCTGGCGCAGCTGCGCAGCGGCGGCGCGGCGGAGGCGCGGATCACCGCGACGCAGGGGCAGCGGCTGGCCGACACGCAGGGTCGGCTGGCGGGCAATCTGGCGGCGGTGCGCGCGGGGCTGGACGCGCTGGTCGTCCGCGCGCCGGCGGCGGGGCGGCTGACAAACTTCACGATCCAGCCGGGGCAGGCGCTGAAGCCGGGCGATCCGGCGGGGCAGGTCGATAGCGAGGGCGCGTGGAAGCTGACCGCCGATGTCGACGAATATTATCTTGGCCGCGTCGCGGTGGGGCAGCAGGCGCGGACCGCCGACGGCGCGGCGCTGACCGTGTCGAAGGTGCTGCCCGCGGTGAAGGACGGGCGCTTTCGCGTCGAGCTGACCTTTGCCGCGCGGGCGCCGGCAGGCCTCAATCGCGGCCAGACGCTGGATATCCGCATCGTGCTGGGCGCCGCGTCGCGCGCGGTGCTGGCGCCGGTCGGCGGCTGGCTGGCGGCGGGCGGCACGTCCGCCTTCGTCGTCGATCCCGATGGCGCCCATGCGCGGCGCCGCGTCATCCGTACCGGCCGGCGCAACCCGGAGGAGGTCGAGATCCTGTCGGGCCTGAACCCCGGCGACCGCATCGTCACCAGCAACACGTCGTCCGTGAAGGGCGACATCCTGAACATCCGCTAGAAGAAGGGGCCATAAAGATGATCCGACTGGAAGGCATCCAGCGCCGCTACGTCTCCGACGAGGTCGAGACCACCGCGCTGCACGACATCGACCTGCATGTCGCGCAAGGCGAATTCGTCGCGATCATGGGCCCGTCGGGCTGCGGCAAGTCGACGTTGCTCAACACGCTGGGCACGGTCGATCGCCCCACGGGCGGCCGCTACATGTTCGGCGATCGTGATCTGGCCGCGCTGGACGAGGCGGGGCTGGCGAGGTTTCGCGGCGAGACGCTGGGCTTCGTCTTTCAGAGCTTCAACCTGATCGACGAGCTGACGATCGAGGAGAATGTCGCGTTGGGCCTCGCCTATCGCAAGGACGCGGGCGACCGGAAGGCCCGGGTCGCGGCGGCGATGGACAAGGTGGGGATCGCGCACCGCGCGCGCCACTTCCCGCACCAGCTGTCGGGCGGCCAGCAACAGCGCGCCGCCATCGCCCGCGCAATCGTCGGCGATCCCAAGCTGATTCTGGCGGACGAGCCGACCGGCAATCTCGACACCGCCAATGGCGAGCAGGTGATGGGCATCCTGACCGGCCTGAACGACGAAGGCGCGACGATCGTGATGGTAACCCACTCGCCCAGCCATGCCGACATGGCGAAGCGACGCATCGACATGCTCGACGGCCGCATCGTCGCCAGCGCGATGCGCGCGATCTGATCCTCTCTTCCGTTCGCACAAGGATTTTTCCGATGAACTCCCTGATCCGTACCCTGACCACGCTTGCCGGTTGCGCGGCGCTGGGCAGCAGTGCCCTGATGGCGGCGACCGCCGCCCGCGCCGACGCGTCGGGCGGCGAGCGCCGGTTCGACCTGTCCGGCTTCGACGCGATCGCCCTGGAGGGCAGCGACGATGTGGTGGTGCGCACCGATGGTCGACCAGGCGCGGTCGCGACCGGCGATCCGCGCGCGCTGGCGGCGTTGCGGCTGGAGGTGCGCGACGGTGTGCTGCACGTCGGGCGCCTGCGCGGATCGTGGCATGATCGCGGCGCGATCGTCACGGTCACCGTGCCGGCACTCAAGGCGGTGTCGCTGGCGGGGTCGGGCAATCTCGACGTGGGCGCGGTGATCGCACCGGCGTTTGAAGGCCGGCTGAGCGGATCGGGTGACCTTCGCCTCGGCTCGCTTCGCGCGCGGGCGGCGCGGTTCCGCCTGTCGGGATCGGGTGACGTGGCGTTGGCGGGGGTGTCGACGGAGACGCTGGCGCTGGGTCTGGTCGGCTCGGGCGACGTCCGCGCGGCGGGGCAGGCGGGTCAAGTAGCGATCGACGTTTCCGGCTCCGGAGACGTGGATGCGGCCCGGCTGTCGGCGCGTGACGTGACGATCGGCGTCGCCGGATCGGGCGACGTCTCCGCACGCGCCAGCGGCCAGGCGACAATCGAGGCGCGCGGCAGCGGCGACGTGACCGTCACCGGCGGCGCGCGCTGCATCGTCGCGAAGCACGGCAGCGCCGACGTGCGCTGCGGCTGATCCTTCCCGTCCTCTCCCTTTCAAGGATGCGCCCGCGATGAACCGCTTCGCCCTCCTGTCGCTCTACCGGTCGCTGACCCGCCACAAACTGTATGCCGCGCTGAACATCGGCGGGCTGGCGGTGGGGATCGCGGTGTTCCTGATCCTCGGCCTCTATGTCCGGTTCGAGACGAGCTACGAGACGTGGCTGCCCCGGCATGAGGGCATCTACCTGGTGCAGTCCGAATGGAAGGGCATGGATAGCCCGTTCGTCGGCGTCTACCCCAATACGATGGGCGGCCTGCTGACCGAGATGAAGCAGGATTTCCCGGGGCTGGTCGGCACCCGCTATAATGGCGGCGAGAAGGGCGGTAGCGTCATCCGTGGCGGCGTCGCGGTGCAGGAGGACGTCGCGCAGGTCGATGCGGACTTCTTCAAGGTGTTCGACCTGCCGATGGTGTCGGGCGACGGGCAGAAAGGGCTGGCGAGCACAGATACCATCCTCATCAGCCGCTCTCTGGCGCGGAAGTATTTCGGCGAGGCGGACCCGGTTGGCCAGACGTTGACCGTCGCGTGGGACAAGCCGCGGCCCTACCGCGTGGCGGGCGTGTTCGAGAATCTGCCGGCGAACAGCGATTTTAGGTTCAACATCCTGCTGCGGTTCCCGACAGTGGAGCCCGACTATTTCCACCATTGGGGCAGTACGAGCCTCTATACCTACCTCCGTTTCCCGAACGAGGCGGCGGCGCGGGCGTTCGAGCAGAAGATGCCGGCCTTCGTTGATCGGCGCGCCTTCAAGGACATGGGCAAGAACGCGTCGGACAATGTCGGCATCCGCGTGTTGCCGATCGCCAGGCAGCATCTGGAGCCGGCGGGCCGCGAAAGCGCCAGCGCCAAGCTGACGGTAGTGACGCTGGGGCTGGTCGGCGTGCTGACGCTGCTGATCGCGATCCTGAACTATGTGAATCTTGCCACCGCGCGGGCAGGGCTGCGCGCCCGCGAAGTGGCGATGCGCAAGGTGCTGGGCGCCGACCGGGGCACGCTGGTCGGGCAGTTCCTGGGGGAGGCGATCTTGACCGTCGCGGCGGCGGCATTGCTGGGACTGATCCTGGCCGAGCTGGGCCTGCCGCTGGTCAATGCGGCGGGCGGGCTGTCGCTCGCCATTCCCTATGCGCTGGTGGTGCCGGGGCTGGTCGTGCTGGCGCTGGTCGTGGGTACGCTGGCGGGCTTCTATCCGGCAGTGATGCTGTCGCGTTTCCCGGCGGCGGCGGTGCTCGCCTCCGCCCGGGCGCCGGGCGGCGGCCGCGCGGGAACGCGGACGCGCGAGGCGCTGGTGATGCTGCAATTCGGCCTCGCCATCGCGTTCGTTGTCGGCACGCTGGTGATGTTCAGCCAGACGCGGCACCTGCGCACCGTCGATCTGGGGTTCCAGCGGCAGGGGCTGATGATCGTGCCGGTGATGGACAACGGCATCGACGCGCCGCAACGCGCCGCGCTGCTTCAGGCCTTCCGCCAGCTGCCGGGCGTGCAGGCGGTGGGGCAGACGAATTCCGGGCCGGGCGGTGTCGGCAACAACAACGCGGACAACGTGCCGTTGCCGGGCGTGAAGGGCGATGGCCCGTCGCTGCGCTGGATCGAGGTGGACAAGGGCTTCTTCTCCGTCGTTCCCCCTCGTATCCTTGCCGGGCGCGTCTTCGATCTGGCGCACCGTACCGATGACAGTTCCGGGCCGGCGGTGCCGGGGCAGCCGCGCCAGATCGTCATCAACCGTCAGGCGGTGGCGAAACTGGGCTTTCGTTCGACCGAGGATGCGATCGGCAAGGTCGTGGGCGGGGATCGCCCGCGCCAGATCATCGGGGTGATCGAGGAGTTGCGTTTCTTCACGCCGCGCCTGCCGGTCGATCCGACCTATTATCGCTTCTACCCCGAGACGATCCCGGATGGGCCCGTGGCGATGATCCGCTTCACCGGCGATCCGCGCGCGATGCGCGACCGGATCGCGGAGACGTGGCGCCGGATCGCGCCGCAGGTGGCCTTCCAGATCCAGACCGCCGACCAGATGATGACGGAAAAATACTACAAAGCCGACGATCAGGCGACACGCCTGTTCACGATCGGGGCGGTGCTGGCGGTGCTGATCGGCTGCGTCGGCCTGTGGGGGCTCGCCTCGTTCAACACCGCGCGGCGGGTGAAGGAGATCGGCATCAGGAAGACGCTGGGCGCGTCGGCCACCGATATCGTGAAGCTGCTGGTCGGGCAGTTCCTGCGACCGGTGCTGATCGCGAACCTGATCGCCTGGCCGCTGGCCTTCGTCGCGATGCGGACATGGCTGGCGGGGTTCGACGACCGGATCGCGCTGTCGCCGCTGTTTTTCCTCGCCGCGAGCGCGCTGGCGACGGGGATCGCGGTGCTGACGGTGATCGGCCAGTCGCTGCGCGCCAGCCGCGCCGCGCCGGCCTGGGCGCTGCGTCATGAATAGGGGAGGGGCGAAGAGGCGCTGGCTGGCCTGTGCGGCGCTGCTGCTCGCCCAGCCTGTGCCGGCGGAGACGCTGCGCGAGGCGATCGGCGAGGCCTATGCCGGCAATCCGCAACTGGCCGCCGCGCGCGCCCGGCAACAGGCGCTGGCCGAAACACCCGAACAGGCGCGGTCGCTCGCCCGGCCGACGCTGTCCGCCTGGGGGACGGCGGGCTATGACCGGCTGGGCTATGGCAAGGCGGGATCCGCCAGCGTCTCCGCCGCCCTGCCGATCTGGACCGGGGGCCGCGCCAGCAGCGCGGTGCGCGCGGCACGCGGCGACGTGGCAGCGGGGGCGGAGGGCCTGCGCGATACCGAGGCGGCGATCCTGCAAGGCGTGGTGATCGCCTATGCCGACCTTCTCTACAACCAGCAGGCGGTGGAGGTAGCGCGGGTCGGCATCGACCGGCTGGACCGGCAGGTGGCGGAGGCAAAGTCGCGTTTCGACCTGGGCCGCGCCACGCGCACCGACGTCGCCCAGCTGGAGGCGCAGCGCGCCAGCGTCGTCGCGAATCTCGCGGATGCGGAAGGGGCGCTGGCGACGGCGGCGGCGGCCTATCGCGCGGCGGTGGGGCGCGATGCGGGTGCGCTGACGGCGGAGGTGCCCGCGCCCGCAGGCCTGCCCGCCACGCTGGCGGAGGCGCGCGGCGCGGCGGAGGCGGCGAACCCGCTGCTGCTGCAACAGCGCCGCATCGTCGAGGCGGCGGACGCGCGGATCGATCAGGCGCGGGCGGAACGCGCGCCGACGCTGGATCTGGGCGGCAGCTATGGCCGGGGCGGGCAACTGACCGACGGCACGCTGCGCGGCTTCGACGCGGCGGCGTCGGCGGGGCTGGCGCTGCGCGTGCCGCTGCTGACGGGCGGTCTCGTCCCCGCGCGCATCCGACAGGCGCAGGCGACCGCGCGGGCGGAGCGCTATCAGGCGGATGCGGCGTTGCGTGAGGCGGTGCGCGGCGCGGACGCGGCCTGGGCGTCGCTCACTGCGGCGGAGAGGCGGTTGCGTGCGACGATCGCCGGACTTGCCGCTGCCGATCTGGCGCTGAAAGGCGTGCGCGCCGAATATGGCTTTGTCCTGCGTTCGACGATCGACATCCTCGTCGCCGACCAGAGCTTCCGCGGCGCCCAGCTGGCGGTGGCGGCGGCGCGGGCCGACGTGCTGGTGGCGCAGGCGACGCTGCTGCGTGCGACCGGGCGACTGGCGGGCGGCGCTTACGGCTGACGGATCGCAACAGGGGCCGGTTGCTGGTGACGCGAACCAAGCGCCACGGCCTGTCGAGAGGTTTGCAAGGTGCTGCTACGCCATGACACGGCGTGCGACACCCGCGTGGTGGGTCCGCCGGGGCTCGAACCCGGGACCTCTCGATTAAAAGTCGCTTGCTCTACCGACTGAGCTACGGACCCTCACGCGGATCGAAGCCGGTTAGGGGCCGCGCGGGCGCGGGTCAACCGGGCATGAAGCTGCCGGAGCGTCAACCCGCTCACGGGATCGCGCCAGTCGGGAGCGATCGTTAGCGCCGGCGCCAACACGAAGGCGCGGGTTCGAAATGCCGGATGCGGCACGGCCAGCGTGCGCGTCCGCCACGTGCCGCCCGACCAGAGGATGATGTCGAGGTCAAGCGCGCGCGCGCCCCAGCGCCGCCCGGCACGGCGACCAAAGGCGCGCTCGATCGCCTTCAGGCGCGCCAGCAGCGCCGGTGGCGACTCATCGCTTTCGATCAGCGCCGCGCTGTTGGCGAAGGTGCGGATCGACGGGCCGAGCGGGGCGCTGGCGATGATGGGGGCCGCGCGCCCGCCGAGCAGCCGCAACGCGGCCGCCACCGCCGCGCGCGGAGGCCCGTGCCGGCCGCAGCGATTGGCGCCGACCGCAACAAGATAGATTGATACCGCCATCCTCCCGCGCCTATCGCACCACGATGAACGTCGCACCATCCCCGCTTCCCGCCACCGAGCCACCGCTGGATTGCCCGCAGTGCCCGCGCCTTGTCGACCTTCGCCGCGACATGCGGACGCAGCATCCCGAATGGTGGAACGCGCCCGTGCCGGCGTTCGGCGATCCGCACGCCTGGCTTGCCATCGTCGGCCTCGCGCCCGGTATGAAGGGCGCCAACCGCACCGGACGCGCCTTCATCGGAGACGGGGCCGGGGCGCTGCTCTACGACACGCTCGCCAAATTCGGACTGGCGCATGGCACGTTCACCGGCAGCCGCGAGGACGAGATCACGCTGGACGGCGCAATCATCCTGAACGCGGTCAAATGCCTGCCGCCCGGCAACGCCCCGACTTCGGAGGAGGTGCGCACCTGCCGCACGTTCCTGTCGGCGCAAGCCGGCGCCTTGTCGTCCGCGCGCGTCTATGTCGCGCTGGGGCAGGTGGCGCACCAGTCGGTCGTCAAGGTGCTGGGCGGGAAGCTGCCCAAGGCGCGGTTTGCGCACGGCGCGTTGCACCGCGTGCCCGACGGGCGGGTGTTGATCGATAGCTACCACTGCTCGCGCTATAACCAGAACACCGGACGGCTGACCGCCCAGATGTTCGAGGAGGTATTCGCAAAGGCGCTCGAACTGCGCGGCTAGTCGGGCGCGCCGAGCGCGAGCAGTGCGAAGGTGGCGAGCCAGTGTTCGCCCATATAGTCGTCGCCCAGATGCGGCACGCTGGCGGCGAGATGATCGCGTGCGGCCTGTTCGGCGCGGACCGCGACGGGATGCGCCGTTCCGAGCGCGGCGGCGATCGTGCGCCAGCACCAGGCGCGGCTGAGGTTCAGCCCGTCGAGGTGGGCGATCTTGCCGTCGGAACGGTCCGACACCGTCGCGGGGATGAAGAGCGTGGCGGGCTCTCCCAGCGCGACGCGTGGCAGGAACGCGTCGAACCAGTCGCGGAAGGCGGCGGTGTCGAGGACGCGGGTCATCAACAGCGCCTCGGTGAGCGCGGGCGAGAGGAATTCGTCACCGCCCGGTTCCCAGGCCTGGCAGTCGCGGTCGGTCGCGTGCCAGCGGTGCGCGGTGCTGGCGATCAGTTCCAAAAGCGTGGGGTCGTGCTGCGCGGCCCAGTCGTGCGCCAGCGTCAGCGCGAAGCTTGTGTTGAAATGTGTTCCGACCCGCATCGGATAGGTGAGGCGCGGGAGGAAGGTGCGGAAGCGTGCGGCGATCAACCGGGCCAGCGGCTCGAGCGTCACGGCCCAGCCGGCGTCGTGGCGGCAGGCCTCATCGTGGAGGGCGAGGAGCCAGGCCCAGCCGTACGGACGTTCGAAACCGGCGCTGGACGGACGTTCGAAGTAGGCGATTTCGTCCGCGACCTTGCCGGCGATGAACAGCGCGTCGGCCCGGGCTCGGATCGCGGGGGCGACGGGGAGGCCGGGATAGAGGCGGAGCAGCCGCAGCAACTGCCACCAGCCGTGGACACAGCTATGCCAGTCCAGGCTGCCATAGAAGATCGGATGGAGCTGCGACGGGGTGCGCGCGTCTTCCGGTCCATCGAGCACGTGGAGCAGGACGTTGGGGTATTCGCGCCCGACATGGCCAAGCGTCATGACGGCGAAGCGATGGGCGAGGGTGTGATCGAGGCGGTCGGTCATGCGATCATCGCGTAGAGCAGCAGGATGTTGAAGACGAGCAGCGCCAACGCGGTCGGCGCCTGCGCGCGGATCACACCGTAACGGTCCTTCAGATCCAGGAGCGCGGCGGGCAACAGGTTGAAATTGGCAGCCATCGGGGTGAGCAAGGTGCCGCAGAAGCCGGCGAGCATCCCGACGGCCGCGACGATCGCCGGATCGCCGCCCGCGCCGTGGATCAGCAGCGGCACGCCCACCGCGGCGGCCATGACCGGGAAGGCGGCAAAGGCGTTGCCCATCACGATCGTGAACAGCGCCATGCCCAGCGCATAGGCCAGCACCGCGCCGATGACGCTGCCGGCGGGGATCACCGCGCCGATCAGCGTGCCGACGACGCGTCCGACCCCGGCGAGCGCGAAGACCGCACCGAGGCTGGCGAGCATCTGTGGCATGATCGCTACCCAGCCGATGTCGTCGATCAGCCCGCGCCCGGCGGTGAGCGGCTCCGCCGGACGGGCGCGGAGCAGCGTGTGGCAAAGCGCAAGGGCGACGAGCGTGCCGAGCGCGAGCGCGACGAGCGTCGCCTGCTTGGGGTCGACCACGGCGGGCAGGTGCTTGAACGCGAGCGTGCCGAGCAGCGCGGTGGCGGGGATGACGAGCGCGGGGAGGAAGACTCGCGCGCCATGACGATCGTCGGCGGGGGGCGCGGGATCGCTGCGCCGCATTCGCCCCGACGCGGCGAGCGCGACCAGGGCGAGGACCAGCACGCCGTTGGCGACGTCGCCGAGACGATCGCCGGCGAGGAAGGATAGCGCGATCAGCGCGTGGAAGCTGGCATTGGCGAAACGGCGGTCGCGCGCCGAGAGCAGGGCGAACGCCGCGAAGACGAGGCCGGCGATCGCATAGACGAGGTTCAGGCCGATCATCGCCGCGTCAGCCGCCGGTCGAGCAGCAGCAGCCGCGTGCCGTGAATCACGAAGGCCGCGATCGCGGTGGGAATCGCCCAGACGGAAAGCTGGAACGGTTCGAGGATGATGCCATAGCCCTCCAGCACCCCCTTCATCAGCAGGATCGAGCCGATCGCGATGAAGATGTCCTCACCGAAGAACAGCCCGATGTTGTCGGTGGCCGCCGCAAGTGCCTTGACCCGTTCGGCCTCGTCCGCGCCGCCCTGCCGCTCCGCCGCGGCCTCGGCCATCGGGGCGACCAGTGGGCGGACCGTCTGTGCCGGCCCGGCGACCGAGGTGAGGCCGAGCGCGGCGGTAAGCTGCCGGAACAACAGGTAGCCCGTGAGCAGCCGCCCGGCGGTGGCGCCGCGCAAGCCCGCGACCAGCGCGCGCGCGCGCGATTGCAGCCCGCGACGCTCCAGCAGCCCGATGACCGGCAGGACCATGTAGATCGCGGTGACGTAGCGCGTGTCGTTGAACGCGCGGCCGAAGGTGGCGAGGATCGTCACCGGGGCGAGTCCCGCGGCAAGGCCGGTGACGAGCGCGGAGGCGACGATCACGAGCAGCGGATTGAAGCGCAGCAGGAAGCCCGCGACGATGACCGCGATGCCGGCGAGGAGCAGCATCAGCGATGGCTCCGGCGCGGCAGCGGCCCGTCATCGCGACCGTACGGGTGCGACATGATCGAGGGCAAGAGATCGTGCAGGCGCTGTGTCATGCGGGCGTTCCGTAGCCGCCGCCGCCGGGCGTTTCGATGACCAGCACGTCGCCCGTCGCCATGTCGATCGTGGCGGTAGATGCGAGTGTTTCGACCGTACCGCCGGCGCGCTCCACCCGGTTCGCCCCCGGCTGGCCGTCCGTGCCGCCCGACAGCCCGAAGGGCGGCACCAGGCGGCGGTTGCTGAGGATCGCGGCACGCAAGGTCTGCAGGAAGCGTAATCGGCGCACGGTGCCGTCGCCGCCGCGATGCGCGCCGCCGCCGCCCGAGCCGCGGCGGATCGCGAATTGCTCGACCAGGATCGGGTAGCGGGTTTCGAGCACCTCGGGATCGGTCAGGCGGCTGTTGGTCATGTGCGTCTGGATCGCGTCCGCTCCATCATGGTCGGGGCCGGCACCGGCACCGCCGGCGATCGTCTCATAATATTGATAGGTCGCGTCGCCGAAGGTGAGGTTGTTCATCGTCCCCTGCGACGCGGCCATCGCGCCGAGCGCGCCGAGCAGCGCATCGGTGACGACCTGGCTGACCTCGACATTCCCCGCGACGACCGCCGCCGGGGCGCGGGGGTTGAGCATCGAGCCTTCCGGGACGATGAGCGTCACCGGGCGCAAAAAGCCTTCGTTGAGCGGCAGCGCCTCGTCGACCAGCAATCGAAGCACATAGAGGACCGCCGCGCGGGTGACCGCCAGCGGGGCGTTGAAGTTGCTTGGATGTTGATCGCTGGTGCCGGTGAAGTCGATCGTGATGGCCTGGTCTTCGGTATCGACGCGCACCGCGACCTCCACCGCGGCGCCATTGTCGAGTGCGTAGCGGAAGCGGCCATCGGGAAGGGTGGCGATCAGGCGCCGCGCCATCGCCTCGGCATGCGCCTGGACATGCGCCATATAGCCGGAGACGACCGGCGCGCCGTGGCGCGCGACGAGCTGTCGCAGCCCCTCCGCGCCGCGCGCGCAGGCGGCGACCTGCGCGGCCAGATCGGCGACATTCTGATCGATGTTGCGTGCCGGATAAGCGCCGCCGGCGAGCAGCGCGCGGATCGGCGCCTCCAAAAGCTGACCGTTGTCCACGATCAGCACGTCGTCGAACACCACCCCTTCCTCGGCCAGCGTGCGGCTGTCGGGCGGCATCGAGCCGGGGGTGGTGCCGCCGACATCGGCATGATGGCCGCGCGCGGCGACGAAGAAGGCGGGCGTGTCGCCCCCGGCGAACACCGGCATGACGACGGTGATGTCGGGCAGGTGCGTGCCACCACGATAGGGATCGTTGAGCGCGTACACCTCACCCTCGCGCATCGTGCCGGCGCGGGCGGCGATGACCGTGCGAATGCTTTCGCCCATCGAGCCGAGATGCACCGGGATATGCGGCGCGTTGGCGACCAGCCCACCGTCCGCATCGAACAATGCGCAGGAAAAATCGAGCCGTTCGCGGATGTTGACCGAGGCGGCGCTGCGTTGGAGCGCGGCGCCCATCTCCTCGGCGATGCCCATGAACAGGCCGGCGAAGATCTCCAGCCGCACCGGATCGACCGCGGTGGTGGCGCCCCTTGGAGTGCCGGCATCGCGGTCGGTGCCGCGTTCGAGGAGCAGCGTGGCGTCGGGAAGGACGCGCGCGGTCCAGCCGGGCTCGACGACGACGATCGACACCGGATCGAGCAGCAGCGCGGGGCCGGCGATCCGCGCATCGCCGGCCAGATCGGCACGGCGGAACACCGGCGCGTCATGCTCGGCACCGGCAAGGTACATGCGCGCGGTGTCGATCGGCGCCCCGGAGGTGGTGGGCAGCGCGGGCGCGGGAAGATCGGCGCCGCCCCCGCTCTTCGCCTCGACGCGGAATTGTTCGACGACCAGCGCGTCGTCGCCCAGAAAACCGAAGCGTTGTCGGTGCGCCGTGGCGAAGGCCGCGCGCATGTCCTCGGGCGGACCCCATGGCACCGCGATCGTTTGATCATTGCGTGCGTAGCGAAGGTGGACGAGCGTCTCGGTACGGATCGTGTCGGTCGCGACGCCCTGCGCGGCGAGGGCGGCGGCAGCGGTGGCGCATGCCTGCGCGTGGGTGGCATCAAGCGCGGGATCGTCCAGCGCCAGCGCGACGGTGGCGTCGTGGACGGTGCTGCGCGCCGCCAGCCCGATCCCGACCGCCGAAAGCACGCCGGCGAGCGGGTGGATCAGCACCTGCGCCATGCCGAGCGCGTCGGCGACGAGACATGCGTGTTGCCCGCCCGCGCCGCCGAAGCAGGCGAGCGCATAGGCGGCGGGATCCTCTCCACGCGCGACCGAGACGGCGCGGATCGCCCGCGCCATGTTGGCCACCGCGATCGCGACGAGTCCCTCGGCGGCCGCTTGTGGGGTCAGACGCTCGCCAGTGGCGGCCTCCACATCGTCCAGCAATCGGGCGAGCGCGGCCTGCGCCGCCGCCACATCGGGCGGCAGATTGCGGTCCGGGCCGAACAGCGCGGGGAAATGCGCCGGTTGGATCTTGCCCAGGATCAGGTTGCAATCGGTGACCGTCAGCGGGCCGCCGCGTCGGTAACAGGCCGGGCCAGGGTCGGCACCCGCCGAGGCCGGGCCGACCAGCAGCCGCCCGCCGTCGAAATGGCAGATCGAGCCGCCGCCCGCCGCGACGGTATCGATCCGCATCATCGGCACCGCGACGCGCACCCCCGCCAGTACCGCATCGGCGCGGCGGTCATATTGCCCCGCGAAGAGCGAGACGTCGGTCGAGGTGCCGCCCATGTCGAAACCGATCACGCGATCGAAACCGGCGCCCTGCGCGGTGCGCGCCATGCCGACGATCCCGCCCGCCGGACCGGAGAGCAGCGCGTCCTTGCCCTGGAAACGATCGCCTGCGACCAGCCCGCCACTGGATTGCATGAAGAGCAGGTCGGTGCCCAGCGACCGCTCCAGCCCGGCGACATAGGTCCGCAGCACCGGGGAGAGATAGGCGTCGGCCAGCGTGGTGTCGCCGCGCGCGACAAGCCGGATGACCGGCGCGGCACGGTGGCTGACCGAAACCTGCGTGAAGCCGGCAGCGCGCGCGAGCTCGGCAAGCGCGGCCTCGTGCGCGGTATGTTTCCAGCCGTGCATCAGCACGATCGCGACCGCGCGCAGCCCGGCGGCAAATGCGCGCGCGAAGGCGGCAGCGGCGGCGTCCCGGTCCAGCGGGATCAGCACGGTGCCGTCCTCGGCCACGCGCTCGTCGACTTCGACGACCTCTGTGAAGAGCGGGGCGGGGCGGCGGATGTCGCGCGCGAAGATGTCGGGGCGATCCTGGTAGCCGATCGTCAGCGCGTCGCCGAAGCCGCGCGTGATCGCCAGCAGCACCGGCGCGCCTTGTCGTTCGAGCAGCGCGTTGGTGGCGATGGTGGTGCCGATCCGGATGTCGCACGGCGGAAGATCGCCGTCACCCGCGCCGGTCAGTTGCCGGATCGCGGTCTCTGCGGCGTCGTGTCGGCGATCGGGATCCTCGGAGAGCAATTTCGCGGTGACGAGTGTGCCGTCGGGTTGGCGCGCAACCACATCGGTGAAGGTGCCGCCGCGATCGATCCAGAACTGCCATCGTGTCATGATGCATGGTGTGTCACCGTTTGCGGCGGATCGCCAGCGCGGTGGCGGCGCGCATCGTTATCGCTTCCCGCACGCGATGAGAGAAGCTGACCCGAGTGCGACCGAAGTGAGCGATCCGGCGTTAGGGGGCGATGACGCAGGAAGACGAACGCTGGATGCGCGAAGCGATCAAGATCGCGCGATCGAAGGGGAGCGATCCCTCCACCTCGCCGCTGGGATCGGTGATCGTGCGCAACGGCCGCGTGATCGCCGCCGAGCGCAACCAGACGCACGAGCTGCCCGACGCCACTGCGCATGCGGAGATGATGGCGATCCGGCGTGGGTGCGAGAGCGAGGGCGAACTCGAACTGCGCGACGCGACGCTCTATTCGACGCTGCAGCCGTGCGGGATGTGCACGATGGCGTCGATCTGGTCGAAGGTGGGTCGGGTCGTGTACGGCGCGGGGCGTGACGACGTGCACGAGATGTATTTCGAAGCACGGCATGTCGATACGCTGGCGTTCATTGCCGATGCTTACCGCGACGACATCGTCATCGAAGGGGGGTGCCTGCGCGAGGAATGCGCGACGCTTTATTATCCCCCTGGCGCCGACCTACCGGAGGAGGAGCAGGCGAACCTCTGACAATGATATAAATCATATGTAACCGGGATATTTCCGATTGTTGCCGGGTTGGGCGCGCAAACGTTTGGAGCGTGCGGCATGGCGACGATGGTGGGAAGGCCCGGGAACGCGGAGGCGCAGGGCGACCAGAAGCGTCGCGCAACGCGCCCGCTGGAAGCGCTGAACTTCTTCATGGCCGACATGCAGGCCGGGATCGGGCCGTTCCTGGGCGTGTTCCTGCAACAGCGCGGCTGGACGGCCGGGCCGATCGGATCGGTGATGACCGCCGGCGGGGTCGCGGGCATGCTGATGACCGTGCCGGCGGGCGCGTTCATCGATCATACCGAAAAGAAGCGGCTGGTGGTGATCGTCACCGGCATCTGCACGGTGATGGCGTCGTTCCTGATCCTGCTGTCGCAATCGGGATGGGTCGTGACGGTCAGCCAGGTGGCGACGGCGATCGCCGGCGCGGCGATCGGCCCGGCGGTGACGGGCATGACGTTGGGCATCGTCCGGCAGAAGGGCTTCAACGCGCAGAACGGGCGTAACCAGGCGTGGAACCACGCCGGCAACATGGTAGGCGCGGGACTGTCCGGCTATCTCGGCTGGCGGTTCGGGATGCCGGCGATCTTCTATCTGGCGGCGGTGTTCGGGGTGTTGGCGATCACGTGCGTGCTGATGATCCCGGAAAAGGCGATCGATCACCGCGCGGCGCGCGGGCTGGAGAAGGACGCCGCCGACGACGATGCGGCAGGCGGGCAGGCCGAGGGGTTCAAGACGCTGATCCGCAACAAGCCGATGCTGGTGCTGGCCGCCGCGCTGGCGTGTTTTCACCTCGGCAACGGTGCGATGCTGCCGCTGTACGGGCTGGCGGTGGTCGGCGCGGGCAAGGGCAATGCCGCGATCTTCACGGCGGAGACGGTGATGGTAGCGCAGGCGGTGATGATCGTCGCCTCGCTGATCGCGATGCGGATGTCGGCGGGCAAGGGATATTGGCTGGTGCTGCTGATCTCCTTCGCGGCGCTGCCCGTGCGCGGCGCGCTGGCGGGGACGTTCATCGAACATTGGGGCGTGTGGCCGGTGCAGGCGCTGGACGGGATCGGTGCGGGATTGCAGAGCGTGGCGGTGCCGGGGTTGGTCGCGTGCCTGCTGAACGGGACCGGCCGGGTCAACGTCGGGCAGGGCGCGGTGATGACGGTGCAGGGGGTCGGTGCGTCGTTGAGCCCCGCGATCGGCGGGTGGCTGGCGCAGGAACTGGGCTATCGCACCGCTTTTTGGGTGCTCGGCAGCTTCGCGTTGGCCAGCCTGGCGCTGTGGATCGTGTTCGCCGGGGTGGTGCGTGATGCATGCGCGAAGGCCGAGAGCGGCACGGCGGTACGGGCATGAGCGGGACGATCTCCTTCCTGCAGGTCGGCGACCTGCACATGGACGAAGCCGACGGGATGGTCAGCCGCGCGCGACTGGCGGCGATCGTCGCAGAGGTGAACGAGTGGCTTGGCGAGGCGATCGATTTCGTGTTCCTGCCCGGCGACAACGCCAACCATGCGACGCCCGCGCAATATGCCGCGATCGTCGAAGCGCTGGCGCCGCTGACGCGACCGTGGCGGGTGATCGCGGGGGATCATGACTTCGAGGACGGCGACCTTCGCGCCTATGCGGCGGCATTCCCCGCGACGGCGCGGGCGGAATGCGAGGAGGTCGCGGGACATCGCTGCATCTTCCTCGATATCGTCTCGGCAGGGGCGGGCGGCCCGGATTTTCGCGTGACGGTGCACGACCGGCGGCGGCTGCGTGAAGAACTGGCGCGTGCCGCCGCGCTGGGGCAAGTGCCGCTGATGTTCATGCATGCCTATCCGGGCGATCTGGCCGCCGATGGCGAGGAGATCGCGACCGCCTTCGCCGAGGGCGGGGTGGCGTTCGTCGCGACCGGGCACACGCATTACAACGAACTGCTGAACGACGGCCACGTGGTCTATGGCGCGGTACGGTCCACCGCGCAGATCGAGGAGGACGACGCCCGCCCCGGCTATGCGATCGTGACGGTGCATGACGGGGTGCCGAGCTGGCGCTTCCGCCGGATTGGTGCGCCGTGGCCGTTCGTGCAGATCGTCGCGCCCGCCGACTATCGCATGGTGACGCGACCCGCTGATGTGCGCCACGTACCGCGTCCCGGACACGTGACGATCGCCGCCAGGATCTTCGGTGGAGGGCCTGAGACGCGGGTGACCATGACCGTGAACGGCGGGGTGCCGCGGTTGATGCAATCTGGCGCGCTGTGGCAGGCGGACGCCATGCTGGTGGCGGGGATGAACGAGGTTCGCGTGACCGCAGGCGACGACAGCGACGTCATCCACATCCTCGCGCGACCGGCGGGCAATGTGCCGAAACGCGGCCCCGCGATCGCGCCGGGGTGTGATGCCCATGCCATCGGCGCATGGCCCGAACACGGCATCGCCGGCACGCAACTCGGCCCCAACAAGAACGGTGCGCCGCAATGATGC
>CAJYSA010000006.1 GCA_913777325.1 uncultured Sphingomonas sp.
TGATCGAGCCGGCTGAGCGGCTTGAGGCCGCTGAGAACGGAGTGCGTGTCGGCAGTCATGCGACCTGCTCCTTGATGAGATCCGTCAGCGCGTCGGCCGCGCGGGTGCGATAGCGTTCCTTGTGGCGCAGCGCGTGAAAGGCGCGGTCGGGCAGCCCGAGCGGCAGCTCGACGAGATCGCCAGCCTTGAGCGCGCGCGCGACGACCAATCGCGACAAGACGGCAACGCCGGCACCGGCCTCAACGGCGGTGCGCACCGCCTCGTTGGACGGCAGCGTCATCGCTATCGTCAGCTGGGCCGGATCAAACCCGCGCGTTCGCAGCACGTCCTCGAAAGTCGAGCGCGTACCCGATCCCTGCTCACGGACGATCCAGCGTGTAGTGCGCAGCCAGGCCTCGTCGATGCGTTCGGCTTCCTCGCGGCCGACCAGCACCATTGGGTCATGCCCGACATTCCAGTGGGCAAGCGCCGGTTCGTCCACCTCGCCCTCGACAAAGCCGAGTTCCGCCGCGCCGCTCAACACCTGCGCTGCCGCGCCTTCGGTGTTGTCGATCGCCAGCTCGACCGCGATCTGTGGGTGGCGTTCGTGGAAGGCGGCGAGCTTTGCCGGCAACCAATAGCTCGCGATCGTCTGGCTGGCGACGATCCGCAACGAACCACGCGCGAGCCCGGCATAGTCCGCGAGCATCGTCTCGGCATGCGCTGCCCGCCCCAGCACCGCGCGCGCTTCCTCCAGAAAGCCGCGGCCTGCCTCGGTAAGCTGGATGCCACGCCCGACGCGGTGGAACAGCGGAACGCCGTAGCGCGCTTCGAGGGCCGCAACCGCCCCGGAGGCAGCAGACTGCGTGACGTTCAGCGCCTCCGCTGCCTTGGTGACGTGTTCGCGCTCCGCGACACCGACGAATATTCTGAGCTGCTCCAAAGTCATGCAGCATATATCGCGTACTTAGATCGATACGACCAACCGTTTGATATGGTCATTCCAATCTGGATATCGGAATGGTCGGCAGCCTTTCGTCTGCGATGGTCTCGAAGACTTGAAGCGTTACGCGTGCCCGCGACGTTTGATCGTCCATGACCGATATGATCGAGCGCAGTTCTGATCCCTACAATGCCGAGCCGACGCCCGGTGCGTTGATCGAGCGGTTTCTGACGCCGCAGGCGCTGTTCTACGTGCGCAGCCACGGGCCGGTGCCGGATCTGCCCGCCAATCATCGGATCGAGGTGAGCGGGAGGGGCATGGCGAGCCGCTTCTTCTCGGTGCAGGAACTGAAGAGCACGTTTGCCACGCGCACGGTAACGGCGGTTCTCCAGTGCGCCGGCAACCGGCGTACCGATCTCCAGCAGGTCGCCAACACCTCCGGCGATCCGTGGGACGTAGGCGCGATCGGCAATGCGGAGTGGACCGGCGTACGCTTGGCCGATGTGCTCGATGCGGTCGGCGCGCCGGATGCGTCCGAGCTGTTCGTGGCGTTCACCGGCGCGGACGAGGTGGACGTGGAGGGTGAAGAAGCCTTGTTCGGGGTATCGATCGCCATGAGCAAGGCGCGGGAGCCCGACGTACTCCTCGCCTGGGCGATGAATGGCGAGCCGCTGACGCCCGAACATGGCGCCCCGCTCCGCATGGTGGTGCCTGGCTATGCCGGGGTCCGCAGCGCCAAATGGCTGACACGGATCGAGGTGCGTGAAACGCCCTCCGAGGCACCGATCCAGGCGCACGACTACAAGCTCTTCCCCGCCGCTGTGACGAGCGACACCGTCGACTGGAGCCAGGGTCTGACGATCAATGCCATGCCGCTCAACGCCGCGATCTGCTCGCCCGGTGCGGGCGAGAGTTTGGCCGCCGGAGAGGTGCGGATTGAGGGATATGCCATTGCCTATGACCGCCGTATTTCTCGGATCGAAGTGTCGGTGAACGGCGGTCGCGACTGGCAACAGGCGACCTTCGCCGATGATCCGGAGACGCGCTGGGGCTGGCGGCGCTGGATCCTTGACGCCACACTTGCCAAGGGACGCCAGCACCTTGTCGCCCGTGCCTTCGACGAGACCGGGCAGGGACAGCCCGAGCGGCCGGATACGATGTGGAATTTCGCCGGCTATCTGTGCACCGCCTGGCATCACGTTCACGTGCTGGTCGAATGATCGAAGCATCAGCGGCACCGGACGTCGCTTTCTGGATCGATGCGATTGGCCGGCTGGTGGTGGCGACCGCGGCCGGGATGGTGCTCGGCTGGGAACGCTCGCGTGAGAACCGGCAGATCATGGGCCTGCGGACGCTGGGTCTGGTCGGTCTGGCGAGTTGCATCGCCGTTCAGGCGATCGTGCATAGTGGCTTGCCGAACGTGAACGCCGATGCCGCAGGACGGGCGATGCAGGGCATTCTGTCCGGCGTCGGCTTCATCGGTGCCGGTGCGGTGCTGCGGGTCGGCCAGGGTCAGGAAGTGCATGGATTGGCGACCGCCGCGTGCATCTGGGTGACAGCCACGATCGGCGCGGCAGCAGGGTTGGCGGTGTGGCCGCTCATCATCGGCGGGGTGAGCCTTGCAATGCTCGTCCTGTTCGTCGGCGCGCCGCTGGAACGCCGCATCCGCGAGCGAGCCCGTCTGACGCCGGCCGAGACCGACAGGAAGGATGTCGAGCGCAAGCCGTGATCGCGCTGGACCGCCCGGTGCCCGTCGGCGCCGGGAGGCGGCAAGGCGCTATCAGGACACAAGCGCGGCATCTGCCTGACGCCGGACTTCATCGGCGATCGGATGCAGTTCGGCCGCGGGTCGCTCGCCCACCACACTATAGCCGATCCCGTCGACCGCCCATGTGACCCGGCCCATGGTCCCGCTGGACGTGCTGGTCATGCTCGCGGTCTTGTCGATCTGCATGGGCCTCGTCAGCACCGCAAGTTTCGACGCTTGCGGTCCGTCGTAGAGGAGCAGTGCCGCAGGGCCGTGGGGCGTCGCGACCAGTCGCCCCCCGCCATAGCGATAGCCGGCCGTGCTGAGGTCCGGGATCGTGACGCGCTCACCCAATCGAGCGGAGGTCCATCGGATCAGCATGGCGCGCTGGTCGGGGCCGATCTCCGCCGGTCGTATCCGGTCGGCGGCATAGACACGGAAATTATCACTCGCCTCGTTGGCCAGCGCCGCGATGCCCGCGCGGGGTTCGCCGCTCCACCGCGCGCTCGACCAGCCACCGCCAAACCCCAACGCCAGCAGAAGTGACGCGGCGATGGCGAGCTGCCAACGCGGTTGCCGTTGCCGTCCCCTGATCGCTGCCACGCGCATCGTCGCCGGGATCGGTTCATCCGCGACGGGGGCGAACAGGGATGCAAGGGCTCGCGCCTGCTCCGCCTGCTCTCGCACACGGGCATGCACGTCCGGCTGGCCTTCAAGATAGGCGTCGACCAGGCGCTGCCGCTCGGGCGACAGCCTGCCATCGATCCATGCGGCCAGATCGTCCTCGCCGATCGGGCTGGTCATTGCACGCTCCTCAATCGCGGCCGTTCACCCTCCCGGAGGAGGGTCGCCAGACGGTCGCGCCCCCGCGATATGCGCG
>CAJYSA010000007.1 GCA_913777325.1 uncultured Sphingomonas sp.
CGGCTCCATCAAGTCCATCCAATTCATGTGGCGTTCTCCTTTTTGCCACAAGTGGATCAATAGCCAATGTCAGGGCAGGGCAACCACATATTCAACTCTGGCTTTGCGACGACCTGTTGAACTCTGCGCTCGCTCTCTTGCTGCTCTGGAAACAGGAAGCTGGGGAAGGAGCAAAGATATGCAGATCGACCTCAACGCATTCGCTGCTTTCGCACTTGCTACGTTCGACTATAACGAACAGTTTGAAGACGATGCGTTCGCAGTTCGCTTTGAAGGCGTTGCCGTATATGTTGAGCGTAAGCGCACCCACTTCTTGCTGCATGTGGGCACGGAACGTCACCAACTGCCCCGCTGACGCGCTAGGAAGCTCACTGCGATAGCAAGTCGCCCCGGCGAGTGCTCTGGGGCGTTGCCAAGTCCGCCTGTCTGAGAAAGCTTCCTACGCGACCTTCTCGACTGGCTCGGTCCATGCGCCTTCGAGCAGCTTGCCATCTTCATCGAACAGCCACGCGCTGTAGTCGTCCGGCTCAATGCGGAACGTCCCCACATTTGTGATCGCGATCCGCTTGATGAGGCGACGGAGGCTCATGTTGACCCGGCCTCGCGCGTAGGAACGCACCTCATCGTCGGGATGGTTGAGTTCGGCCCGCAGGCTTTCGATGGCCTCAACGTCGTCGTCGGCACAGGGCTTCGACAACTCAATATCGAGAGCCTGTTGCGCTGCGCCGATGGTGCGATCGTAAGTTTCGACCTGGGTCTCAAGCGCGCCGACGCGCTGCATGATCGCTTTTGAGCCGCCATCAGCAAGGGCATCAACGAGATTGTTCAACCGCTCCTGATCCACATCGCGCAAACGTGCCGTTTCAGCAATCCGTTCGCGCAGTTCCATGATCGCCGGGTTGCGGTCGCGCTTCGTCGCAAGCTGGGGAAGCATCTCGTTTAGGACGGCGGCTTCGATGACGTCGTAGCTCAGGACTGTGCCGTTATCGCATTGGTGCTTTCGACGTGCGCGGTCGCAGCGGATACGGCGATGATCGTTCCGCTTGTAGGTGACGGTCGTACCGTCCTTGCGTGTGTATTGCTGGCCTTTGTCGATCATGTGGCGGAAGTGAGCACCGCCACCGCACTGGTCGCAGACAACAATACCCTGCAACAAGTTGCGGTGAAGCCACAGCTTGTCGGTGGTTTTGTGGTTGGCCTTCCGCATCTTGAGCGCGGCCTGCGCCCGGTTCCATTTTTCGGTGCTGATCGCTTGTGGGTAGAAGTTCGTGCCCACCGTCTTGCCGTCCAGCGTCACGTAGTCACCGATGACAGTACGCTTAGTCAGGAGCCTATAGATGTAGCTGTAGAACCATCCATTGTTGCCGCGCCGCTGCTCAGGCGGGGTCCAACTGGGTTCGTTGCGCTCGTGCAGATGGGCGATGATGCGTGGGATGCCAAGGCCTTCGATGTACAGGTCGTATATCTCATTCAGTACCTTCGTCCGATGCTCGTTCAGAACGTACTTTCCGTCGATGCGGTCGCACCACATCGGGGTGTTGGGCATCAACACGTCTTGCTCGCCAGCCGCAATCCGTCCACGTCTCGCGGCCCATGACGCGGCGGTCCGCTTGCTCTTTTTGCTGCTCTCTTCGTGCGCTTGCTGGGCGAGAATGATGACCTTGAACAAGTCGATCATCTCGTTTTCGTCACCGGCCTTATAGACGTGGCCATCATGGAACGTCGCAACGTCGACGCCCTGTTCGTTGAGCGCCCATATTAGCTGCGCCGCGACCTTCGCGCCCTGACGGCTGAGACGGTCGATGTTTTCAACTACCAGCACCTTGCCCCGGTGCAGGCCGTTCCGCGCTTCCAACTCGAATTGATGAAGCGCCGATCCCTCAAGCCGGTTTGCGCCATGAAAAGCTGAGCGGGCTTCGTCGCTGATTTTCTTTTCGACCAGCCACCCCCGGTCCATTGTGAACTGCGTACCGAGACTTTGTTGACGTTCAAGGGAGTAACCCTTGCTTTGCTCGGCGCTGGAAAAGCGTGCGTAGATTATTGCCCTCTGCGACATAGGCGTACCCTGCGTGCAATTGTGTTGCTGTTCAGTTTACGTGCGTCGCAAATCGGGTTCAGCTGATCGCCGCGATGAACCCGTGTCGCTGCGGGCATTTGGGAGATGCGAGCCTCGCCTGCGCGCGGGCGCCAAAATGTGCGGCGGATTATCAGGCGAAGGTGTCAGGGCCGCTGCTGGATCGTATCGACCTGCATGTCGAAGTCGCGGCGGTCAGCGCCGTGGATCTGACGTTGCCACCGCCCGCCGAAGGATCTGCCGAGGTGGCGCTACGGGTCGCGGCGGCGCGTGGCGTGCAGGCCAGGCGACTGGCGGACAGCGGATTGCGGACCAACGCCGAGCTCGATGGCGACTTGCTCGACCGGTTCGCCGCGCCCGATGAAGCGGGCCGCGCGCTGCTGGCGCAGGCGGCGGTGGCGATGAAGTTGTCAGCGCGCGGATACACGCGCATCCTCCGGGTGGCGCGCACGATCGCCGATCTGGCGGGCGCGGAGACGGTGGGGCGCATCCATGTCGCGGAGGCGCTCAGCTACCGGCGCCAGCCGCCACGCAATTGACCCACGCGACGCCTGAATGTCAGACGTCGCTAAAGCTGTCGACGGCCCGGGCGGGGCCATGCCCCGACGGCGCCGAAGGCCCCTCCACGGCGACCGGCTCGCGCGGATCGAGCCCACCCTCCCATTTTGCGATCACCGCGCTTGCCACCGCATTCCCAATCACGTTGGTCGCGGTGCGGCCCATGTCGAGAAAATGGTCGATCGCCAGCACCAGCAACAGTCCCGCCTCCGGCAACTTGAACATCGGCAGCGTTGCCGCGATCACCACGAGGCTCGCGCGTGGCACGCCCGCGATACCCTTGGACGTGACCATCAGCACCAGCAGCATGGTGATCATCTGCCCCAGCGACATGTCGATGCCATAAGCCTGCGCGATGAAGATCGACGCGAAGGTCATGTAGATCATCGATCCGTCAAGGTTGAACGAATAGCCGAGCGGCAGCACGAAACTGGCGATGCGCGGCGGCACGCCGAACCGGTCGAGCGCCTCCAGCATCCGCGGATAGGCCGCCTCCGATGACGCGGTGGAAAACGCCACCAGCAACGGCTCGCGTACGTAGCGGATCAACTCGCGGATCCGCGCACCGATGAAGAGGAAGCCGATTCCGAGCAGCAATGCCCATAGCGTCAGCAGCGTGAGATAGAAGCTGCCCATGAAGTAGGCGAGTTGGCCGATCACCGCCGGTCCACGCTCGGTCAGCGTGCCGGCCACCGCCGCAAACACCGCAACCGGTGCGACCCGCATCACATAGTCGGTGACCTGCAGCATCACGTGAACCAGCGCGTCGATCGCCTTGACCAGCGGCTGCGCCTTCTCGCCGACCGCCGTAATCGCGACGCCGAAGAACACCGACATCACGACGATCTGCAAAATCTCGTTCTTCGCCATCGCATCGACCATCGAGGCGGGGACGATGTGCGTGAAAAAATCCTTCAGATTGAACGCGGCGGTCGCCAACCCTGTCGCCTCCCCCGCCGGTGGCAGCGGCAGCCCGATGCCAACCCCGGGCTTCAGCAGATTGACCATGACCAGCCCGAGCGACAGCGACAGCAGGCTGGCGGAGATGAACCACGCCAGGCTGCGCGCGCCGATCCGGCCCAGCGCCGCGGTATCGCCCATCTGCGCGATTCCCGACACCAACGTCGCGAAGACCAGCGGCGCGATGATCATCTTGATGAGGCGCAGAAAAATCGACGTGAGGATCGAGAAATAACCGGCAATCTCGGTCAAGCGCGCCTGCGCGGCCTGCGTGCCGTCGTCGAGCCAGCTGTTGAGCGCCAATCCGACGATCAGTCCCAGCACCAATCCCGCCAAGATATAAAGGGTCAGCCGCTTGGCCATGCATCGCTCCGTTTAGGTCGGGTGAGCCAAGGGGATTGCGGCGGCGCGGTCAAGGGCCGTATCGCTGGCGACTATGATCCGCCCCGGCCTCCGCCCATCCCGTCGCGCCGTCATCGGCGGGGCCGCAGCGCTCCTCGCAACATCGGTCTTGCGTGCCGCCGAACCCGATCTTGCCGGCCTGTCGGACATGACGGGTGGCACCGTGCCGATCGACCGTGACGAGCGACGGGCGCGGCTGTCGCGGGCACAGGCGCTGATGCGTGCGAACGGCGTCGGCGCGATATTGATCGAGCCTGGGTCGAGCATGATCTACTTCACCGGCGTTCGTTGGGGTCGCAGCGAACGGCTGACCGCCGCGATCATTCCGGTCGAGGGCGAGCCATGCATCGTCACGCCGTTCTTCGAGGAACCTTCGGTGCGCCAGACCCTCGCCGTGCCGGCCGAGGTGCGGGTATGGCAGGAGGACGAAAACCCGCTTCGGGTCGTCGCGGGCTTTCTACGCGATCGAAAGCTGGCGTCGTACCCGGTGGGGATCGAGGAAAGTGCGCGGTTCTTCGCCTTCGACGGGCTGGCCGGCGCGATGCCGGGGGTCAGGTTGGTCAGCGCCAATCCGGTCGTACGGGGGTGTCGGATGATCAAGACGCCGGCCGAGATCGCGCTGATGCAATGCGCCACCGACGTGACGATCGCCGCCTATCGCTGGACCTATCCGCGCGTGGAAGCCGGGATGACCGGCGCACAGATCGGCGCCCTGATGAATGCCGCCACGAAGAAGCTGGGCGGCGATCCCGAATTTTCACTCGCGCTGATCGGCCCCGCCGCGGCGCTTCCGCATGGCAGCCGCGAGGCGATTCGTGTGGCGAACGGGCAGGTCGTGCTCATGGACTGTGGCTGCACGGTGCAGGGCTATCAGTCCGATGTATCGCGCACCTGGGTTCATGGCACCGCGATGTCCGAGCAGCGCAAGGTGTGGGAACTGGTCCAGGCGGGGCAAGCGCTGGCATTCCGCACTGCGCAGATCGGCGTCCCGGCGGGCGCGGTCGATGATGCCGTACGACGCTTCTATGAGGCGGCGGGGTACGGGCCCGGCTATCGTCTGCCGGGCCTGTCCCATCGGACGGGGCATGGCATCGGCATGGATGGGCATGAACCGGTCAATCTGGTGCATGATGAAGCGACCCGGCTGGCGCCTGGCATGTGCTTCTCTGACGAGCCCGGCCTTTACCTACCCGGCAAGTTCGGGGTTCGGCTGGAGGATTGCTTCCACATCACCGAACGCGGCCCGGCGTGGTTCAGCACCCCGCCGGCCTCGCTCGATCGACCGGTTTAAGCTGTCGCGGTTTGTCGCCGGCGGCGACGCAGCGCCGCGCCGGTCGTCGCGAACCCCGCGAGCATCAGCGCCCATGTCCCCGGCTCCGGCACCGCCGGCGTGTAATCGTAGGTCAGCGTGTAGCGCACGCCGCCGCACGCGTCCTCGTTATCGATGCCGGCCGGGTTGCCCGATGTGCTGACGAAACACGCCCGCGACAATTGCGAGACGCTGGCGTTCGCCGGCAGGTTCGACAGCATCGTATCCCCGACATTGCCGTAATAGCCGGGATCGAAGCCGTTGAACGACACGCGCCCGCTGGTGAACTTCGATCGATCGAGCGTGAAGGTGCGGCTGCCGGTTGCCGCGACATCGAAATAGCCGAAGCTGCGCTCTCCGTCGCCGCTGATGCGGTCAAAGCGGATCGTGTCGTTCCCGCTGCCCGCGATCGGCACCAAAAGTCCGTCGAATGCCGCGACGCTCGACCCCAGCTCCCAGGTGCCGTCCACATTCCACCCGATCGTTGCCGACGTGCCGCGCTGCGCGACCGGGACGCTCACCTGCCACACCCGCGACTTGGACACATCGACGCCCAGCGTAACCGAATTGAGCGTGCCCTTGGCAGAGTCGAACGCGGCAAAGCCGGCCTGCCGCGCCTCGCTGTCGGTCTGGACGATCGTCAGCGCGGACGCACCGTTAGACACGAAGGCCGCGCCGATCACGGCGAGCCAGAACTGACCTTTCATTGTGCGCAACCCCCAGCAGGACTTGCAGGTCGCTTTGCACATTCACCCTTTATTCACAAGATGAGCGATCGGAAAGCCGGGCGCGGTGTCATTCGTGCCACATCCTGGCACCGTTTGAACCCTAGGCAGCGCGCGTTTCGCGGATTAGATCACCTCATATGACCGCTACCAACGACATTCGCCGCTCGTTCCTCGATTATTTCGGCTCGGCCGGGCACCAGGTAGTCCCTTCGGCGCCGTTGGTGCCGCAGAACGATCCGACGCTGATGTTCGTCAACGCGGGCATGGTGCCGTTCAAGAACGTGTTCACTGGTCTCGAATCGCGACCTTATACCACCGCGACGTCATCGCAGAAGTGCGTCCGCGCCGGTGGCAAGCACAATGATCTCGACAATGTCGGTTATACCGCCCGGCATCATACGTTCTTCGAAATGCTGGGAAACTTCAGCTTCGGCGCGTATTTCAAAGAGCAGGCGATCACCCATGCCTGGACGCTCCTCACCAAGGAATGGGGGATACCCGCAGACAAGCTGACCGCCACCGTCTTCCACACAGATGATCAGGCGTTCGACTTGTGGAAGAAGATCGCTGGCCTGCCCGATCATCGCATCATCCGGATCCCCACGAAGGACAATTTCTGGGCGATGGGATCGGATGGCCCGTGCGGCCCGTGTTCGGAAATCTTCTACGATCACGGCGAGCATATCCCCGGTGGTCCTCCGGGCAGCCCGGACGAGGATGGCGACCGGTTTGTCGAGATCTGGAACCTCGTGTTCATGCAGCATGTGCAGGAGGCCGACGCGATCGTCGGTGATCTGCCGCGCCCATCGATCGACACCGGCATGGGGCTGGAGCGGATCGCCGCGGTGCTGCAAGGGGTCCATGACAATTACGATACCGACACGTTCAAGGCACTGATCGCCGCCTCTGGTGCACTGACCCACACCCATACGACAGGCGATTATCAGGCGTCGCACCGCGTGATCGCCGATCATCTGCGGTGTTCGGGCTTCCTGGTTGCGGATGGTGTGCTGCCCGCGAACGAGGGGCGCGGCTATGTACTGCGTCGGATCATGCGCCGTGCGATGCGGCACGCGCACCTGCTGGGCGCCAAGGAGCCGTTGATGCACCGGCTGGTGCCCGCGCTGGTGACCGAGATGGGTGCGGCCTATCCTGAGTTGATCCGCGCGCAGCCGCTGATCGAGGCGACGCTGCGACAGGAGGAGACGCGCTTTCGTCAGACGCTCGACAAGGGACTTCGGCTTCTCGACGACGCGACCGCCGGGATGAAGCCGGGCGATACCCTGTCCGGCGACACGGCCTTTCGGCTCTACGATACCTACGGCTTCCCTTATGATCTGACCGAGGACGCGCTCCGCGCACAGGACTTCAAGGTGGATCGTGCCGGCTTTGATGCCGCCATGGCGGAGCAGAAGCGCGCTGCGCGTGCCGCGTGGAAAGGTTCAGGCGCGAAGGCGTCCGACGAGCTGTGGTTCGACCTGGCCGAGGAAGTCGGAGCGACCGAGTTCACGGGCTATGCCAGTGACGTTGGCGAGGGCGTGGTGCTGGCACTGGTCAAGGACGGCGTGCGCGTCGAACAGGCCGTGGCCGGCGACGACGTGGGTATCGTCGTGAATCAAACGCCGTTCTACGGCGAGAGCGGTGGTCAGGTCGGCGATGCCGGATCGATCACGGGCGATCACGATGTCCACGGTATCGTCACCGACACGTCGAAGCAGTTGGGGAAGCTCTTCGTCCATCAGACTCACGTCGAGGCCGGCATTATCAAGGTCGGCGATCCGGTGAAGCTGGCGATCGATGTCGCGCGTCGCGCCGCGATCCGCGCCAATCACTCCGCTACCCACCTGTTGCATGAGGCATTGCGTCAGAAGATCGGGACGCATGTCGCGCAAAAGGGCTCGCTGGTATCGCCCGAGCGGCTGCGCTTCGACGTGTCGCATTCCAGCGCAATGACCGCCGACGAGCTTGCCGATGCCGAACGTGCGGTCAACGCGCAGATCCGTCGCAATGGCAGCGTCGAGACACGGCTGATGACGCCCGACGAAGCGATCGCCGAGGGCGCAATGGCGCTGTTCGGCGAGAAATACGGTGATGAGGTCCGTGTCGTCTCGATGGGCAGCGAGGAGGATGGCAAAACCTACTCGATCGAGCTGTGCGGCGGCACCCACGTTCGCGCGTTGGGCGATATCGGCGTCTTCAAGATCGTTGGCGAGAGTGCCGTGTCCTCGGGGGTGCGTCGTGTAGAGGCGCTGACCGGCGAGGCGGCGCGGCAGTGGCTGAACGCGCGCGATGAAAAGCTGCGCGAGGCGGCGGCGGCGCTGAAGGCCTCTCCCGACGAAGTGCCCGCCCGCGTGGCGGCGCTGGTCGAGGATCGACGGCGGCTGGAGCGCGAGCTTGCCGAGGCGAAGAAGGCGCTGGCGCTCGGCGGCGGGGGTGGCGGTGCCGCCCCGGGCCCGGAAACGATTGGTGATGTCGTCTTCACCGGTCAGGTTCTCGATGGCTTCGAGGCCAAGGGATTGAGAGGTGCCGTCGACGATGCAAAGGCCCGGATCGGCTCGGGCGTTGCGGCGATGGTTGCGATCAACGAGGGCCGTGCCTCCATCGCGGTGGGCGTCACGAGCGACTTGATCGCCGACATCAGCGCGGTTGACCTGTTGCGACGGGCGGTGGCGGTGCTGGGTGGACAGGGCGGGGGCGGTCGCTCCGACATGGCGCAAGGTGGTGGTCCGGACGGCAACAAGGCTGCCGAGGCGCTCGATGCCATTCGCGACGCGTTGCAGGAGCATAAGGTAAGCGCCTGACAAGCATTGCTTTAAAGGCACGGGAATAGTGTCTCGCGGCTGAGACGTACGGGCAGCCTTATTTCGTAAGGCCGTTCAAGGCGTGTCAAAGAGCCGCCGTTCGCCCATATGGCGAGCGGCGGCTCCTTCTTTACGTCAAGCAGTCTTTTGACTCGCTGGTCGCCGTAATCAGCGTGGCTTGCGCTTGGTCTTCGTCGAGGCGGTGGCCGCGCCCGTCGCTGCTGCAGAGGTATCCGACGCCGCCGTGGCCGCTGCGGCCGTCGTGTCGGTCGCGGCGCTCGCGCCCGCCGCTGGCGCTGCCGCGCTCATCGCTGCCTTGAGCTGAGCGGCGGTCATGCCGAGCAAGATGCCTTGCGGTCCGGGCCCGAAGCCGGTCACCGGCAGCACGGCGTCGCCGTCAGTCGTGGTCAGCGTCACACCGCTGGCATCGACCGACTTGATCGTGCCCAACTGCGCACCGCCGGTGCCATATACGGTAGCGCCCGGCACCAGCTTGGCCTTGAAATCGGCACTCGCCTGCGCCTGCTGCTGACCTGCGGCCGCTTCGAGCTGGGCCTTGGTCATCGCGAGCACCGGACCCTGCGCGCCCTTGCCCAGCGAGGTCAGCGGAATCGCCGCCTTTACGGTGCCGGTGTTCACGACCGCGTTGGTCCCGTCCGTGGACTCGACCGTCCCGACCACACCGCCGGACGTGTCGTACACCGTCGCACCGGTGGTGACCGACGCCGTGGCGGTTGCGCCACCTGCAGCCTGTCCGGCCGCGGGCACCTGGGCGATCGCCGCAGCCGGGATCACAGCGGCCGAGGCCAGCGCGAGAATTGCGAAATGCTTCACGAGGAACTCCTTTACTCGTTGGCAAAATTCATGTCGGTGGCAAACGGTTAGCCCCGATCAGGGTTCCGGATCTGAAACAAGGCGCCTGTCGCTGCGATGAACGTCTTGTTCATCGAACGATGTTCCCTGATCGTTCCTGATGCGCTAAACGCCAACAATGGCGAAGGTTCAAAAGAGATTTGTATGCCAGTCATGTGGCTCGGTGAGTCATCGCTGGCAGGGGCAATGCGCGGATTGCTCGGAGTGGAACACGCTGGTGGAGGAAGCTCCCGTCAACGCCACGCCCTTTCATGCGAAGCACAATCTGCAAGGTGGCGGACGCATGATCGCCCTGACCGCGCTGGACGCGGAGGCGGTGCTGCCCGACCGGCTGCCGTTCGGCATCGCGGAATTGGATCGCGCGCTGGGTGACGGGCTGGTGGCGGGGTCCGCCACGCTGATCGGCGGTGACCCGGGGATCGGCAAATCCACCCTCCTGCTCCAGGCCGCCGCTGCGTTGGCGCGGGCCGGGCATGACGTGGCCTATGTTTCAGGAGAGGAAGCGGCGGACCAAGTGCGTCTGCGCGCGCAACGTCTCGGGTTGGGCGACGCACCGGTGCGGCTTGCCGCGGCGACGTCGACGCGCGACATCCTGACCACGCTGGGCCATGGCACACCGCCACGGCTGCTTGTAATCGACTCGATCCAGACGATGCACTCCGACCTGATTGAGGGTGCGCCGGGCACCGTCAGCCAGGTGCGCGCGTCCGCGCAGGAGCTTATCCGCTTTGCCAAGGAACGCGGGACGGCGGTGGTGCTGGTGGGGCATGTGACGAAGGACGGCACGATTGCGGGTCCACGGGTGCTCGAACATATGGTGGATACGGTGCTCGCGTTCGAAGGGGAACGCAGCCATCAATACCGTATTCTGCGTAGCCTGAAGAACCGGTTCGGCGGGACCGACGAAATCGGCGTATTCGCGATGGCGGGCGACGGGCTGGTCGAGGTTTCAAATCCTTCCGCCTTGTTCCTGACACAACGTGACGAGGGCGTGACCGGCGCGACGGTGTTCCCGGCGCTGGAAGGGACGCGACCGGTGCTGGTGGAGATACAGGCGTTGGTCGTCCGTGTCGTGAGCGGCGCGACGCCGAGGCGATCGGTCGTCGGGTGGGATTCGGGGCGGCTCGCGATGATCCTTGCGGTGTTGGAGGCGCGTTGCGGGCTCAGTTTCTCGACGTGCGAGGTGTATCTGAACGTCGCCGGTGGCTATCGGGTGCAGGATCCGGCGGCCGATCTGGCGGTCGCTGCCGCGTTGGTATCGGCGTTAAGCGAGCGTCCGGTGCCCGCCGACGCGGTCGCGTTCGGTGAAATCGCGCTTTCGGGCGAACTCCGACCGGTCGCACATGCGCCATTGCGGCTAAAGGAGGCGGCCAAGCTGGGGTTCGAACGCGCGCTCCTGCCCGCCGCCGTGGACAAGGCAGCCATGCGCCAATCGGCGTTCCGCACGCTCGGTCACGCCGTCGACCATCTGCTCGGAAGGGGATGATGCGCGGCTTGCCGGTAAGGCGCCGGGAGCATTGCGCATCACCTTTGCGACCATCAGGTTGCGTTGCCGGACCGTCCATCCGGTCATAAGGAGGGCGCATGAACCTCGAACCGCTCGATATCGCCGTCCTCGTGCTCGTCGCACTGGCCGCGATCGGTGGTGCGCGTCGCGGCTTCGTGGGTGAGGTGCTGGCGCTCTTCGCCTGGGTGGCAATGATCTTCGCGCTGAAGATCTTTCACCTGCCGCTGTCGAAGGTGTTGGCGGGGACGATCACCAGCGTGTCCGGAGCGGCGGTCCTGGCCTTCGTGCTGCTGACCGGCGGCACCTATCTGGTCAGTCGGATCATCGTCAACGCGATCGCTGCGCGCACGCGTACCTCGGTGCTGGGGCCGATCGACCGCGCGCTCGGTTTCGGGTTCGGCGCACTCAAGGGTTTGATATTGGCGAGCCTTGCCTATCTCCTGCTCGTGCTTGTGCTCGATCTGACCCAAGGCGGCCCGACGCAGCGCCCGACCTGGGTGAAGAACGCCCGCACATATCCGTTGATGGCCGCGACCAGCGCGGCAGTGGCCGACTTCGTCGACCGCCGTCGACGCGGCGAGCCGGTGTTCGGCCCGCGCTCCCCCTCCCGCAATAGCGACCGCACCTCATGAGCCTCGACCTCTACACACCCGACGTCAGCGCGCTGGCGATCGGCAACCCCCATCCGGAGCGGCTGGCCGAGCCGCAGGGTTCGGCGGAGCGCCGCTCGCCGATCTGCGGCAGCCGTGTCACCGTCGACGTGCGGCTGGACGGAGCGGGGCGGGTGGCCGCGGTCGGCACGCAGGTTCGCGCATGCCTGCTTGGCCAGGCATCCTCGACGCTGATGGCGCGGCACATCGTCGGGCGATCACCCGAGGAACTGGCAACGACGCGCGACGCGCTGACGCGCTGGCTGGCGGGGGAGGGTGAGGTTCCGGATTGGCCCGGCCTCGATATCTTCACCCCCGGCCTGAAACTGACCGCGCGCCACCCCTCGATCCGGCTGGCGTTCGAGGCAGCGGCGGACGCGGCGGCACGGGCGCGTGACGGGGCCGGCGGCTGATGGAACATGCCGATATTTCGATGATCCGCGACGGTACGATCCTGCTTGGCACCGGGCTGATCTTCGTGCTGCTTTTCCGTCGCCTGGGGCTGGGCGCCACGCTAGGCTTCCTCGTGGCGGGGGCCGTGGTCGGTCCGCATCTGCTCGGGCTGGTCGGTGATGCGGAGGCGAAGCTGGGCTTCGCCGAACTCGGTATCACGCTGCTGCTGTTCATCGTCGGCCTGGAATTGAGTCCGCAGCGGCTGTGGCGGTTGAAGGAGGATATCTTCGGCCTGGGACTGATCCAGGTCGTGGCCTGCGGCATCGCGCTCGCGGCGATCCTGGCATTGGTCGCACGCTTCTCGCTGGCCGCGGCACTGGCGGTCGGCATGCCGCTGGCGCTGTCCTCGACCGCGCAGGTGCTGCCGATGCTGCAGTCGTCGGGGCGGTTGCGCACGCCGTTCGGGGAGCGCGCCTTCTCGATCCTGCTGTTCCAGGATCTGTCGATCATTCCGATGATCACGATCATCGCCGCCATGAGCCGCAATCCGGCGGCGAGCACCGGCCCGTCGGGCTGGCTGCTGGGCCTGTACACGATGTTGGCGATCGGCGGGCTGGTGGCGGCGGGGCGCTTCGTCCTGCGGCCATTGTTTCGATTGATCGGGCATTTGGGCGAGCGCGAGATGTTCGTGTTCGCGGCGCTGTTTACCGTGATCGCGGCCGCCGCGGTCATGGAATTCCTCGGCCTTTCGACCGCGCTGGGAGCGTTTGTCGCCGGCGTGATGCTGGCGGACAGCCCGTACCGGCACGAGCTGGAAACCGATGTCGAGCCGTTTCGCGCGATCCTGTTGGGACTGTTCTTCCTGGCCGTCGGGATGATGCTTAATCTGGAAGCGATCGCCGATCGGCCCGCCTTCGTCGTCGCGATGGCTGCCGCGTTGATCGCGGCCAAGGCCGGGATCATCACGTTGCTGGGGCTGGCCTTTCGCATGGGTTGGCGGCAGGCGCTGGCGCTGGGACTGTTGCTCAGCCAGGGTGGCGAATTCGGCTTTGTGCTGTTGGCCCAGGCGCAGAACGCGCTGCTGATCGCGCCGGATGCGGCCAGCCTGTTCGGGGCGATCATCACCCTGTCGATGGCGACCACGCCGTTCCTGATGATGTTCACTCGGCGCTTTCGGGAGCAGCCGGTCGCCGCGGCGACCGATCGCGACGGGCCCAAGGCGGACGGCGCGAACGCGATCATCGTCGGTTATGGTCGTTTCGGGCAGACCGTCGGCCAGATGTTGATGACGCAGGATATTCCCGTCACGCTGATCGACACCGATATTGAGATGATCGATATCGCCGGCGAGCTCGGCTCGAAGGTCTATTATGGCGATGGCACACGATTGGACCTGCTGCGCCAGGCCGGGGCGGCCGATGCCGAATTGATCCTCTTCTGCATGGATGGCGACCAAATGACCGCCGAGCAACTGGAGGCGGTGCATGAGGCGTTTCCAGACGCCGCGATCTACGTCCGGGCCTATGATCGGCGCGCGCTGATCAAGCTCAAGCCCGGTCCGGCCCGCGCCGTGGTGCGCGAGGTGCTGGAATCGGCGGTGAAGATGGCACGGCTGGCGATGGACGGGCTTGGCATCGCGCCCGGGGACATCGATCGGGCCGAGGCCATGTACCGCGCGCGGGACAAGGAACGACTGCGCATCCAGGTGGAGGCGGGCGACCCGCGCGCCGCGCGCGCGCTGATTGCCGAGCAGCATCCATGGGGCGGGGGAGAGCGACCATGAACCTGATCTTGATGCTGGCGGCACTATCGGGCGCGATGGCGGTCGCGGCGGGTGCGTTCGGTGCGCATGGTGCGTCGGGTCCGGCGGTGGAGTGGCTGAAGACCGGCGCGCATTATCAGCTGGTGCATGCGTTGGCGGCGCTGGTCGCGCTGCGGCTGGAGGCGCGCGGTCCGGCATGGCTGTTCCTGGCCGGAGGCGCGATCTTCGCCGGCACGTTGTACCTGATGTCGGTGGGGCTCCCGCGATGGCTGGGGGCGGTCACGCCGATCGGCGGCGCCCTGCTGATCGCTGGCTGGCTGTGGCTTGCGTGGATCGGGGTGCGGAGCTGACCGACCGGCTAGCGCGTCGCTTCCGCGGGCTGCACGTCGCGTGCCTCGGCGGATTGCGGCTCGCGGATCGAGGGACGCAGCCGCGCCAAGCTGCACACACCCGCCAGCATCGCGAGCCCGGCAGCCACCAGCGGCGCGGTCGCGTTGGCGCCGACGTTCAGTGCGAGCAGCGCGGCGACCAGCGTCGCACCGGTCGTTTGCCCGACAAGCCGAACCGTGCTGACCAGCCCCCCCGCCGCTGCCGCGCGCTCACGCGGCGCGGAACCGATGATGAGTCGCGCATTGGGTGGCAGGAACGTTCCGAACCCCGCGCCGCACAAGGACATGCGCCACGCGATGTCGAACCATGACGGATTGGGCGGCATGAACGCCAGCAGCAGCAACGCGATCGTCGAGATCGTCATTCCGATCCCGCCCAGCAGGCCGGCGGGGACACGGTCCGACAACCATCCCATCGACGGCGCGACCAGCATGTTGGTGAGCGGCCACGGCGCGATCACTGCGCCGACCGCCGCGGCACTCATGCCATATTGATGCGTCAGGCGGAACGGCGTCGACAGCAGCAGCGTCATCGAGGCGGTGAAGGCGGTAAACCCGCCGAGTGTCGACAGCGCGATGACCGGGCGTGAAAGCAGGTCGATCGGCAGGATCGGCTGCGCGGCGCCGCGCTCCCGGCGCACGTAGAACCAGCCGATGACAAGCCCCAGGACGACGATCGCGCCCGATACGACCGGACTGTCGCCATGTACCGCGCTCTCCGCGCCGCCGATGATCAGCCCGAACATCGCGGCACACATGATCGCGCCGAGCACGTCGAAGGGTTGATCGGTCGGCTCCGGATCGGGAAGCGCGCGACCGAGCAGCAGCGAGGCGATCGCGAACGGGATCGCGCTGGCGAACACCCACGGCCATGGTGCGATCGACAGCACCAGGCCGCCGACAGTGGGCGCGGCGGCTGCCGAGGATGCGACGACCACCGAGTTGATCCCTAGCCCGCGTCCAAGTTGTGCGGCCGGATACGTCTGCCGGATCAGCGCGGAGGCAACCGCCAACGCTCCGGCCGCGCCGACCGCCTGCACCGCCCGTACCACCAGCAGGAAGGGCAGGCTTTTCGCGAAGAAGCACAATAACGTCGCGACGGTGAAGACCGTCTGCCCCACCTGGTACATGCGCTTCAATCCGATGCGATCCCCCAATCCGGCAAAGGGCAGCATCAGCATGACGAGCATCAACTGATAAACCGTGACGATCGCGACCACCGACGACGATCCGACCTTCAAGTCGCGGGCGATGGTGGGGAGAGCGACGTTGGCGACGCCGCCATCGATGATGACCAGGGCAGTGCCGAAGCACAACGCGGCGATCGCGGCATAGCGGCGCGGGGTCGGGAGGCCGTCTGATGCGGCCACATGTGGTTCGGTCATCTTGCCGCCCCGACGCACCGTTGGCGGGGTTGTTCCCGGCGGGACCGTGTCCCACACTGCGATGGTTCGTGATGGAAGGATCGGGATGGCAGGCGCGCGTATCGGCAAGTGGCTGGCGGGGGCGGCATTGGTGGGATCGGGGATCGTGGCCGGCCTCGCCTATGCACAACGTGCGACGGATCGCGACCCCTATGTGTGGCTGGAGGACAAGGACGGCTCCCGCGCGCAGGCCTGGGTGGCGGCGGAAAACGCACGCACCTTGCCACGGCTGCAAAACGATCCGCGCTACAAGGGTTTCTACGAGGAGGCGCGCGCGATCGCCGCCGCCAAGGACCGGATCCCGATGCCGCAGCAGGTGATGGGGCGCATCGTCAATTTCTGGCGCGATGCCGACCATCCGCAAGGCATCCTGCGATGGACCACCGTCGATGACTATGCGGCGCGGCAGCCGGCGTGGCGCACGCTGCTCGACGTGGACGCGTTGAGCAAGACCGATGGCCGCAAATGGGTCTACAAGGGCATGACGTGTCTGTCGCCCGAGCAACGGCTGTGCCTGATCGCTTTGTCTGAAGGCGGCGAGGACGCGATCACGCTCCGCGAGTTCGATCTTGCGGCGGGTCGCTTCGTGGAGGGCGGGTTCGTCCTGCCGACGTCGAAGCAAGGCGCGGTGTGGATCGACAAGGACACGTTGCTGGTCAGCCGGGACTGGGGCGCGGGCACGATGACGGCCTCAAGCTACCCGTTCGTGATCAAGAAGCTGGTGCGTGGGCAGCCGCTGTCGCAGGCGACCGAGGTGTTCCGTGGCGCACCCGACGATCAACTGGGCAGCTATGCCAGCGTCATGACCGATGGCGTGGGGCATCGCGCGGTGTTCATCGAGCGGCAGAAGACGTTCTTCGGTGCCGAGCGGTCGCTCTGGAGGCCTGCGGGCGTGACGAAGCTTGCGCTGCCGGCGCGCACCGCCCCGGCGGCGATGGTCGACGGGCAGGTGGTGTTTACGACCAGCGAGGCGTGGGGCGCGATCCCGACTGGTGCGGTAGCGTCCGTGCCGCTGCGCGAACTGGAGGCGGGGCGGCTGACGCCGACGCTGATCTTCGCGCCGACATCGCGTCAGGCGGTGTCGACGGTCGAGGCGACCCGCCACCACGTGATCCTGGATTACACCGATAACGTGCGGGGGCGGATCAGCGTCTACACCCCCGGTGCCGGCGGCTGGACCAGCCGCGCACTGAGCTTGCCCGACAATGCGAGCTTCGGCGTCACGGGCACGTCGGATCGCAATGATGTCGCGTTCCTCGCGACCACGGGGTTCCTGATGCCGACCACCTTGTCGCGCTTCGATGCGGGAGACGCGGCCGCACCGATCCGGATAAAAGAGCTGCCGGCCAAATTCGACGCCACGGGCCTGATCGCCGAGCAGTATCAGGCGACGTCGAGCGACGGAACCAAGGTGCCGTACTTCATCGTCCATCGCCGCGATGCGCCGCGTGACGGCAGCATTCCGACGATCATGACCGCTTACGGCGGCTTCGAGGTGCCGATGCTGCCGACATATTCGGCGATCACCGGCAAATTGTGGCTCGAGCGCGGTGGGGCCTACGTGCTCGCCAACATTCGTGGTGGCGGCGAGTTTGGGCCGGCGTGGCACGATGCCGGGCGCAAGACCAAGCGGCAGGTGATCTACGACGATTTCGCGGCCGTTGCCAAAGACCTGATCGCGCGGCGGTTCACCAGTCCCGCGAAGCTCGGCATCTATGGTGGGTCGAACGGTGGCCTGTTGATGGGCGTCGCGTTCAACCAGCACCCCGAATTGTGGAAGGCGGTGACGATCCAGGTGCCGCTACTCGACATGCTGCGCTACGAAAAGATCGCGGCGGGCGCGTCGTGGGCCGACGAATATGGGTCGGTTTCGGTGCCCGCGGAACGCGCGTTCCTTGCCCGTATCTCTCCCTACCACAACATCCGTCGCGGCGCGCGCTATCCCGAGCCCTATATCTGGACCACGACGAAGGACGACCGGGTCGGCCCGCAACACGCGCGCAAGTTCGCCGCGCGACTGAAGGAATATGGCCTGCCGTACCTGTTCTATGAGGACACGGCGGGTGGGCATTCTGGCGATGCCGACATCGAGCAGGGCGCGCGGCTACAGGCCTTGCAGATGACCTATTTCGCGCAGAAGCTGTTCGGGGCGCCTTGATCCGGGCAGGCGCCGGAACGCAGCGTTTCGGCGTGCAATCTTGTAGGGGATGCGGGCGATGGCTATGGCGCGCGCCATATGAGTGCCGAACCCGACAACCGGCCCGCTCCGGTGGTGCCCGATTCCGTCCCCGTCGTCTTCGAGGCGATCGTCAAGCAACAGGCGATCGCCGCGATGTACAATCGTGGCAGCGTGACGCTGGCCCCGCACATCCTGTACACCAAGCACGGTGAAATCTACCTCGATGCGCTGACCTTGGAGCGGGACGGGCAGCCGCCCAAGGAGCCGAAGATCGGCGCGTTCAAGCTGGCGGGTCTTACGGCGCTGCGCATCACGCCGCGCCGCTTCAAGCCAAGCGAATTGTTCGTGCCTGGCGAGGCTCGATACGAGGGCGTGACCCTGCTCGCCGTCGATATGTAGGCCCACGCCTGTCGCGCTCGCCGCGCGCCATGGTGCGGGCGGCGATCGCTCGCCGTAGCTGATCAGAAGCCGGCGGTGCGCACCAGGGTGAGCAGCAGCCAGTAAAGGCTGCCGGCCAGCAACATTGCGACCGGCAGCGTCATCAGCCAGGCCGCGGCAAGCTGGATGAGCGTGCGGCGTTGCAGCCCATGACCGCTCGCCACCGAGGCGCCCGCGACGCCGGACGACAGGATATGCGTCGTCGACACCGGCAGGCCGAAGCGATCGGCCGCCAGGATCGTGCCCGCCGCGACCAGTTCGGCGGAGGCGCCCATGCCATAGGTCATGTGCTGTTTTCCGATGCGCTCGCCCACGGTGACGACGATCCGCTTCCATCCGACCATCGTGCCGAGACCGAGCGCCAGGGCGACCGCCACCTTCACCCAGAGCGGAATGTAGCGCGTGCCGCGCTCCAGCCGCTTCTGATAATCGGTCAATGCCGTCAAATCGGCCTTGCTCATCCGGTTGCCGGGCGCGGTCGCGATCATCCGTGCCGTGTCCATCACCAGATACATGTCGTTGCGGATGTTCGGCGCCGCCTGCGCCGGTACGTTGCTGAGCGCGCCATAGCTGGAGACACGTTGCGCCAGATCGCGCGACACCGCGATCGCCGCGCCATAGGTCGCAGGCGTCAGCACATGCCGTGTCGCCAGGGATTGCTTCAGGAAGGACCGCGCCTGCGTCTCGGCGATCACCTGCGCACCGCTGCGGGTCAGCGCCGCATCGGCAGCGGCGGCGCTGCGCACGAACGCCGGCGTTTCACTCGCCGGCAAGGTCCGATTGAGCGCGTAGGCGGTCGGTGCGCAGCCGATCAGGATGAGCATGATCAGGCCCATGCCCTTCTGTCCGTCGTTCGAGCCGTGGCTGAACGACACCGCGGTGCAGGTGAAGATCAGCAACGCGCGGATCCCGCGCGGCGGCGCTGCATCGCCCTCGGGCGGCTTCATCAGTTGCGGATTGCGCGAGAGGTGGCGGATGACGAGCAGGAGCAGCGCGGCGGCGCAGAAGCCGATCAGCGGCGCCATCCACAGTCCGGTCAGCACCTTGGTAGCCTGGGTCCAGTCGACGCCGGACGTCCCGCCAGCGCCGTTGGTCAGCAACTGGTTGGCCAGGCCCACCCCGAGCACCGATCCAATCAGCGTGTGGCTGGAGCTGTTGGGCAAGCCGACATACCAGGTCGCGAGGTTCCAGATGACCGCCGCGAACAGCAAGGCGAAGATCATCGCGAACCCGGCACCCGACCCGACGTTCAGGATCAGGTCGACCGGCAGCAGCGTGACGATCGAATAGGCCACCGCGCCCGACGACACCATCACGCCCAGGAAGTTGAAGAACCCGGACCAGACGACGGCGAAATGCGCCGGCAGCGCGTTGGTGTAGATAACGGTCGCCACCGCATTGGCCGTGTCGTGGAAGCCGTTGACGAATTCGAACCCCAACGCGATCAACAGCGCCAACCCGAGGAAGACGAACACGCCGAGTGCCAGTTGCTCGCCGACCTGTTGCGTGTCGTTGAAGATGCTGAAGCCCGCATAGGCGAACCCGACGACCATGACGGCGACGAATGCGGCCCGCGTACCCGGATGTACCGGGCCATCGAACGAGCGCGTCGCCGCGGGGACGGGCGAGGGCGACGTCGCAAGGACATTGGATGCCATGATGATTCGCGCTGTCGGCCTCAACGGTGACAGTTTGATGACGGGTCGCCATAGCGAGTGCCATCGAGAGATGAACGTGATCGGTCCTGTTTGACGCGGTGCCCCGCGGGCAGGTGCGCGATCCCGTTCCGAGGTGACGTCAACGCCGCGTGATCGCGGCCAGTTCGACCGCGCGGCGGTGGGTCAAGGCAGCCAGCCGGACCTTGGCGTTCTCGCGCATTTCGGCGCGGCAACGCAAGATGTCGAAGCGCATGTGAAGCCCCGTTGCGGCTCCGCAGTGCGTGGCGGCGGCGCGGCGAACCCGAAGCTCGAACGCCTTTCGCCCGGCCGCATTCCCGAGATCGAGGTCGCGCACCTTAATGTGCGCGGTTACCGGTACACGGTTCGCCTGGGTCTGGGCGTGCAGCGGGGCGAGGGCGAGCGTCAGCGTGGCCGCAAGCGCGGCGCGGTGGAAACGGATCATGAATGTTGCTCCTGCGATGGGTCGGGAACGCCGCGACCGTCGCCTCTGAAGGGACTGACCGGGCGGCTGCGAGGTCCGATGGCGCTGCGCCTAGGCCGGGCAATTTACGGCCATGGGTCGATGGCGCGTCGGTTCCATGACTGTAACGAATCGCCCTTTCGCTTGCCCCTGCGGCACACGTTCCCTACCTGTTCGGGCGTGACCGACCTTTCGACCGCCGTCCAAGATCCCCCCTATCTCGCCGGGCTGAACGCCCCGCAGCGCGACGCCGTGCTGACCACCGACGGCCCCGTGCTGGTGCTGGCGGGGGCGGGCACCGGCAAGACCGCCGCCTTGACCGCGCGGCTGGCGCACCTGCTGTGGACGCGGCGCGCCTATCCGTCGGAGATCCTGTCGGTCACCTTCACCAACAAGGCGGCACGCGAGATGCGCGAGCGCGTCGGCCGGCTGGTCGGCGATGCGGTGGAAGGCATGCCATGGCTGGGCACGTTCCACGCGATCGGCGCGAAGATGCTGCGCCGCCACGCCGAACTGGTGGGTTTGCAGAGCAATTTCACGATCCTGGACACCGACGATCAGCTTCGGTTGCTCAAGCAACTCGTCATTGCCGCCGATATCGACGAGAAGCGCTTTCCGGCGCGTTCGCTGGCAGGCCTGATCGACGAGTGGAAGAACAAGGGGCTGGTGCCCGCCGACGTGGATGCCGGCGAGAGCGAGCGCTACGCCAACGGGCGCGGCGGGGAATTGTATCAGCAATATCAGGAGCGGTTGAAGGCGGTGAACGCCTGCGATTTCGGCGACCTGTTGCTCCACGTGCTGACGATCCTGAAGCGCGATCGGGGCGTGCTGGAGCACTATCAGCAGCGCTTTCGCTACATTATGGTCGACGAATATCAGGACACCAATTCGGTCCAATACCTGTGGCTGCGGCTGCTCGCGCAGGAACGGCGCAATATCTGCTGCGTCGGCGACGACGACCAGTCGATCTACTCGTGGCGCGGCGCCCAGGTGGAGAACATCCTGAAGTTCGAGAAGGACTTTCCGGGCGCCAAGGTGATCCGGCTGGAGCAGAATTATCGCTCCACCCCGCACATCCTTGGCGCGGCATCGGGGGTGATCGCCAACAACGGCGGGCGACTGGGCAAGGAATTGTGGACGGAGCTGGACGCGGGGGAGAAGGTCCGCGTTCTGGGCGTGTGGGACGGCCCCGAGGAGGCGCGGCGCGTCGGCGAGGAAATCGAGGCGGCCCAACGCGGCGGCACATTGCTCGACGATGTCGCGATCCTCGTGCGGGCGCAGCATCAGACGCGCGAGTTCGAGGATCGCTTCATTTCGATCGGGCTTCCGTATCGGATCGTCGGGGGATTCCGCTTCTATGAGCGGGCCGAGATCCGCGACGCTTTGGCCTACCTGCGCGTCGTCAACCAGCCGGCGGACGATCTGGCGTTCGAGCGGATCGTCAACACCCCCAAGCGGGGACTGGGCGACAAGGCGATTGCCAAGCTGCACCAGCTTGCCCGCGCGGAACGGGTGCCGCTGTCGATTGCGGCGGCGCGCATCCTGGACACCGATGAACTGACCCCGCAGGCGCGCAAGGCGCTGGGTCGCTTCGTAGGGGACGTCGCACGGTGGCGCGACATGGCGGGCGACCTGCCGCACCCCGAGCTGGCTCGACAGATCCTCGACGAGAGCGGCTATACCGCGATGTATCAGGCGGAGAAGTCGACCGAAGCGGCCGGGCGTCTGGAGAATTTGACCGAGCTGGTCCGCGCGATGGAGGAATATGACAGCCTTGGCGCTTTCCTGGAGCACGTCAGCCTCGTCATGGACAATGAGGCGACCCGCGACGACCCGAAGGTGACCATCATGACGATCCACGCCGCCAAGGGCTTGGAATTCGACACGGTTTTCCTCGCCGGTTGGGAGGAGGGGCTATTCCCGTCGCAACGCGCGCTGGACGAGGGCGGCACGCGCTCGCTGGAGGAAGAACGGCGATTGGCCTATGTCGCGATCACCCGTGCGCGGCGGCGCGCGACGATCCTGCACGCGGCGAACCGACGCATTTATGGGCAGTGGACCAGCTCGATCCCCTCGCGGTTCGTCGGCGAATTGCCCGCGCATCATATCGATAGCGAGACGAGCATGTCGGGCGGCGAAAGCTTGTGGCGCGCCAATTGGTCCGAGCGCGCCGATCCCTTCGCCGACGTAGCGCGGGGGACCGGGCGTGGACCGGGCTGGCAACGCGCGGCGGGGACGCTGGGGACGAAGCCGGGCGGCGATTGGACCAGCCGCACCTTTACCCGGGAGCCGGCGCGCGTGGTGGAAAGCCGCGCCTCCGCTGTCAGCCTGGGCAACAAGGGGCGCTCGGATCTGGCCACCGGGCAGCGCGTGTTTCACCAGAAGTTCGGCTATGGCACGATCGCCGAGATCGAGGGCAACAAGCTGGAGATCGATTTCGAACAGGCTGGGCGCAAGCGGGTGATGGACAGTTTCGTCACGGCGGGATGAGCGAGGCGCCGCGCGATTCGCCTTGCCGACCGGCAGAAAAGACGGGGCGACCCACGTGGATCGCCCCGTAGTTCAGGGAATAGCCGGGCGAGGGGGGTTGCCCGGCGAAGCGCGATGCGCGCCAGGGAGCGGCATCGCGTCATCCTGCTAACACGTCAACATTGCTGACTTGTGTCTTGGTGGCCCGATTTGATGGCTGGTTGCGGTTGACGCATCGGCATGGCGAAGCGGATACGGGCGCATGTTCGACCCCCGTCACGCGACCGCGCCGATCGCCGGCTCCCACCGCCGTATTCTCCTCGCCAGCCTAGTCGGTACGTCGGTCGAGTTTTACGATTTCTACATCTATGCCACCGCGGCATCACTGGTGTTCGGGCCCTTGTTCTTCCCGGCGGGCGATCCTTCCGCGCAGTTGCTCGCGGCCTATGGCAGTCTGGCGGTGGCGTTCTTTGCGCGGCCGGTCGGAGCCTGGGCGTTCGGACATTATGGCGATCGGATCGGGCGCAAGTCCACCCTGGTGGTCAGCCTGATGCTGATGGGTGGCTCGACGCTGGCGATCGCGTTCCTGCCGACGTTTGCGCAGGCGGGGTATCTTGCGCCGGTGCTGCTCTGCGCGTTGCGCTTCGGCCAAGGGTTCGGGCTTGGTGGCGAATGGGGCGGGGCGGCGTTGCTGGCGGTGGAAAACGCGCCGCCGGGCTGGCGCGGACGATATGGCATGGTGCCGCAACTGGGCGCGCCGGTCGGGTTTATCGCCGCGAACGGCCTGTTTTTGCTGCTGGGGCTGACGATGACGCCCCGCGAGTTCATGGCGTGGGGATGGCGAATCCCGTTCGTGCTGTCGATCGTGCTGGTCGGGCTCGGGCTGTGGGTGCGCCTCAAGATCGCCGAGACGCCCGCCTTCGCGCGGGTGCTCGAGGAAGGGCCGCCGCCCGCCATCCCGATGGGCGAATTGCTGCGCGATCACTGGCGCGCCACGCTGGGTGGAACGTTGGGCGCGGTGGCGTGCTTCGCGGTCTATTATATCGCGACCGCCTTCGCGCTGGGCTATGCGACGACACGGCTGGGGATGGCGAGGCCGACGATCCTGACGCTGCAACTCGGCGCGATCCTGTTCATGGCGGTCGGGATCGTGTTGTCCGGGATCTGGTCGGACCGGCGCGACGCCCGGCATGTGCTGACATGGGGGTGTGTCGGTGCGGTGGTGGCGGGATTCGTGCTGGCGCCGGGGCTGGGCTCGGGATCGCTGCTGCTGGTGTTCGCCAGCCTGGCGCTGGCGTTGTTCGCGATGGGGTTCGTCTATGGCCCGCTCGGCGCATGGTTGCCGGGTCTGTTCCCGGCGCGCGTCCGCTATACCGGCGTCAGTCTGGCGTTCAACATGGCCGGGATCATCGGCGGCGGGTTGACCCCGGTGGCCGCCGAGGCGCTGGCACGGCGCGGAGGGCTGGCATTGGTGGGCGTCTATCTGGCGGCGATGTCGTTGATCAGTCTCGTCGCTTTGCTGGCGATGAGGCGACGCGAGACGGCGTGACCCGCGTCAGTCGCGACGCAACAGCAGCAATCGCGCCCGCCCGTGGGTCCGATCGGCGTCGACCGTAAAACCAGCCGGAACGTCACCTTCGCCGCGCGCGGTTTCGATCGAGATCCAGGTGGCAGGGCCGATCCAGCCGAGCCGCGCAAGCTTGTCCGCCGCGACCGCCCCCGCGCCGGTGCCATAGGGCGGGTCCATCATCACGATGTCGAGCGGGGCGCGCGCCGGGCCGAGCGCGAGGACCGACGTGGCGCGCACGTCCGCTCCGCCAGCGTCCAGTTTCGCTATATTCACGCGCAGTGCATCGAGCGCGGGCTTGTCCTGCTCGACGAACAAGCAACTGGCGGCGCCGCGCGATAGCGCTTCCAACCCCAGCGCGCCCGACCCTGCGAAGAGATCGGCGACCGCCAGCCCTTCGAAGCTGCCGACGCGGCTGGCGAGCATCGAAAACAGCGCTTCGCGCGTGCGATCGGCGGTCGGGCGGGTGGCGTCGCCCTTGGGCGCGACCAACGGGCGACCGCGCCATTGTCCCGCGATAATCCTCATTTACGCCCCCGTGGACCGCTGGAACGCGGCCGTGCGCCGGCCTTTGGCTTGGGCTTGGCCCAGCCGGGTTGGCGGACGATCCGGGCGGGGCGGGCGGGCGGAGGCGCGACCTCCTCGGCGGGAGCCACGGGTTTCGGCTTGGGCGGGGCGGGGCGGAGTGGGCGGGGCGCGGTTGGGCGTTCGCCTGGGGTGCGGTTTGCGCGCGGAGACGGACGTGCGGCCGCCACCGGTGGCGCGGCGCGTCGCGGCGTGGCGGGTCGGTCGCCGCGCACGGACACGTCCGGCACCGCAGCGCGTTGTTTCGCGGCGATTTTCAACGTCTGCCTAAAAGCGGCGAGATCGGCGGCACGGACTTCTCCGATATCGCCGACGGGCAGGTCACCGAGCACGAACGGGCCATAGCGGGTACGGATCAACCGGCTGACGCGCAGCCCGAGGAATTCGAGGACGCGGCGCACCTCGCGATTCTTGCCCTCGCGCAAAGTCATTTCGATCCAGACGTTTGCACCCGTCCGACGCTCCAGATTCGCATCGATCGCGCCATAGCGGATGCCGTCGATTTCGATGCCGTGGATCAATTCCTCGAGCTGTGCCTGGCTGATCTGGCCATAGGCGCGCGCACGGTAGCTGCGCTCCACGCCGGTGGCGGGAAGCTCGAGCTGGCGCTTCAGTTCGCCATCGGTAGTAAGTAGCAGAAGTCCTTCGGTATTCAGGTCGAGCCGGCCGACGGGGACGAGGCGCGGCAGGTCTTTGGGCAGGCGATCGTAGATCGTCGCGCGACCGGCGGGATCGCGTTCGGCGGTGAGCGTTCCGGTGGGCTTGTGGAACAGGAAAAGCCGCGTGGGTTCCGCGTCGGCCACCAAAATACCATCCACGGTGACACCGCGAAGCGACGAAAGCACGGTGGCGGGCGTGTCGAGGACGACGCCGTCCCGCGCGACGCGCCCTTCGGCGATCATGCGTTCGACCTCGCGGCGGGACGCGACGCCGGCGCGGGCGAGCAGCTTGGCGATGCGGTGTTCGGAACGTTCGTCGGCCATCGATCGCGCTTAGCCGATCGGACGACGCGTTGCGGGAAATTTTTGCGTGGCACGGGGTTGTGTCAGAACGACGTAACCCCGGGGGCGAGACTGACGATGTTGTTCGGGCGGAAGCGACGGTCGATCGAAAAGCTGCTTTTGGTCGAGGACGAACCGCTGATCGCGTTCGACACCGAATATCTGCTGCGCGATCAGGGATTCACCGTCGTCGCGACGGTCGACCGCGTGGCGGATGCAGTGCGGTTGATCGAGAGCGACAGCGCGATCGACTTGGTGCTGGTGGACGTCAAGCTGGCCGATGGAAGCGGGCTGGACGTGGCAAGGGCGGCGGCGGCGCGGGACATCGCGGTGTTGTTCGTCACCGGCGCGTGCCCCGCCGACGCGGAGGTGGTGGCGGTGGGGTGCCTGGCCAAGCCCTATACCCAGCGCGACCTGCTGGGGTCGATCGACGCGATCGAATCCCGCTCCGAGGGACGGACCCCGCCCCGGCTTCCGGGTGGATTGCGGCTGTTCGGCGGCGGATCGTCCATCTCCGGGCTTACCTGACGCGCTTTTCGCGCTAAGCCCGTCGCCTGTAACGAGGACGGAGGGCGAATGGCGGCGCGGGCGGAGGGACGAACCTGGATCGACGGCGTGCGGCCCTATTGCGAGCGCGGGCCGATCGCGGCGTTCGCGCTGGGCGTGTCGTCAGGCTTTCCCTATGCGATGATCGCCGCGACGCTGACCACCCGGCTGGCGCAGGACGGGATCGACAAGAAGACGGTCACCGCGTTCAGCCTGGCGTTCCTGGTGTACAACATCAAGTTCCTGTGGGCGTGGGTGGTCGACGGCGTGCGGCTGCCCTTGCTGGGCGCGCTGGGCCAGCGCGTGTCGTGGCTGCTGGTCGCGGGTGTGCTCGTGATGGCGGCGGTGGCGCATCTGGCGATGGTCGATCCGCGCGCCAGCATCGGTGCCACCGTGACCGCCGCGATCCTGGTCGCGGTGGCGGGATCGACGTTCGACGTGGTGATCGACGCCTATCGCATCGAGATACTGGAGCCGCGCCAATTGGGCGTCGGATCCGGCATGAGCCAATATGGCTGGCGGATCGGATCGACCGCGGCAGCGTCGCTGGCGCTGTTCGTCGCGGCGCGGCACGGCTGGACCGCCGCCTATCTGTCCACCGCGGTGCTGGCGCTGCCCGCGATGCTGGCGGGGCTGATCGTGGGAGAGCCGCGCCGGCATCGCGACGTGGAGCCACGCCGGGGCATGGCCGCCAGCCTGGCGGCGATCTGGCAACCGTTCGTGCAGTTCTTCGCGCGACCGGGTGCGTTCATCGTGCTGGCGTTCATCCTGATCCACAAGATCGGCGACACGCTGGGCCAATTGGTGCTGCGGCTGCTGCTGAACGACATGGGTTTCAGCAACGACGAGATCGCCCTGTACGACGTCGGGGTCGGCTTCTGGGCGTTTCTGATCGGCATCTTCCTGGGCGGCGCGCTGTATGCGCGGCTGGGACTGAAGCGATCGGTGCTGCTCAGCCTCGTCCTGATGGCCGTATCCAACGCCAGCTTTGCCGCGCTGGCGGCGGCGGGGCATAGCAATGCCGGACTGGCGGGCGCCATCCTGTTCGAGAACATCGCCTCGGGGATTGGCGGCGTGACGGTGGTCGCCTATTTCTCCGCGCTGTGCGACCTGCGCTTCACCGCCGCGCAATATGCGCTGATCTCCGCGGCGGCGAGCGTGGTCGGGCGGATCGTGACCGGGGCGAGCGCGGGCGCGATGGTCGAGCGGTTCGGCTACGTCAATTTCTACCTGCTGACCGTGCTGCTCGCCTTGCCGGGCGTCGCGCTATTCTGGTGGATGGGACGATCGGGGCTGGTTGATCGCTCCGTGGGCAGCGCCGGGACCGAAGGGCCGGGCGACGCGCGCGACGGAGCCGCATCCTAGCGACTACATCGCGACGGGTCGCCCTTCGTCGGCGAAGGCGGCGGCCAGCGCCGCCGCGCTGGCGAGGACGCCATCGACGTGACGCTGGCCGAGTAGATCCTGCATCAGCAAGCGCGCACTGTCGGTGCGCGTCTCGACCCGCGCGACGATCGCGAGCAGCACCTGTTCGGACGGCGTCATCCGCGCGCAGCAGCACGGCGCGATCGCGATCGGCACCGTGGCCGTGCCGGCAAGATCAGCCATCAGCGCGCGCATCAGCAGCAAGGGGCGACGAAACGCCTCACCGAACGCGGTGAAGAAGCCATGCGCCGCGCGCGCATCGGATAGGCCGTGCGCGCCCATCCGCCGCATCGCGAACAAGGCGACGCGCGCATTGGCGCATTCGGGCAGCGCATGGGGCAGCGCGGTGCCGGTGAGGGCGGTAGCGGGAAGCTGGGTCATGAACGGGCGACTCCTCTTGCCCGCACAAGGTCGCCGCTCCGCTATTGCAAGTCAATCGCAGATTTAGCGTTAGTCTGGTAATTCGTCGTTGGCGTTCAACACCTCGCCGGCCAGATAGAGCGAGCCCGCGATCAGCACCGCCTTCGCGCCCGCCGCGTGAAGATGCGTGCAGGCGATCGCGACATCCCCGGCGACCCCCGTATGCGGGATGCCGAGCGCGGCGGCGGTGTCACACAATGCGTCGGGCGCGTGATGCGCATGACCGGGCACCGGGACGGCGATCAGCCGATCGACCAGCGACGCGAAGGGGGCAAGGAAGCCCGCGGCATCCTTGTTCGACAACATGCCGATCACCACGGCGAGGGGTCGATCGCCCGCCGGGCCGACCAGCGCGGGCAGCGCCTCGGCGATGGCGTCGCCGGCGGACGCGTTGTGGCCGCCATCGAGCCACACCGGGGTCGCACCAAAGCGCGCGGTGAGCGGCCCCGGGGCGAGCCGCTGGAGCCGCGCGGGCCACCGGGCACCACGCGCGGCGGCGCGGATCGCCTCGGCGGGCACGGGGAGCAGCGATTGATGACGCAGCATCGCGGTGGCGAGCGCGAGATTGCCGGCCTGATGCGCGCCGGGCAGCGCGGGACACGGCAGGTCGAGCGATCCGGCGTAATCGGCATAGTGAACCGAATCACCGGGGGAGAAGTGCCATGCCGCGCCGAGCGGGAGCCAGCGGGCGCCGGCGGCGGTGGCGGCACGCGCGATCGGCGCCGCGATGTCGGGCGGATAGCGCATCGTCAGCAGCGGGGCGCCGGGCTTGGCGATCCCGGCCTTTTCCCCAGCGATCTGTGGCAGCGTATCACCCAGGAACGCCTGATGATCGATCCCCAGCGCGGCGATGCCACAGGCGACCGGCGTCGGGATGACGTTGGTCGCATCCAGCCGTCCGCCCAGCCCGACCTCGATCACGCAGGCATCCGCCGGGGTGCGCGAGAAGGCGAGAAAGGCGGCGGCGGTGGTGATCTCGAAGAAGCTGGCCCCGATCCCGTCGGCGTGGTCCAGCACCTCGGCCAGCACCGCCGCGAGCGCGGGATCGTCGATCAACCGGCCGGCGAGGCGGATGCGTTCGTTGAAGCGGACCAGATGCGGGCTGGTATAGGCGTGGACCCGGTAACCCGCCGCCTCCAGCGCGCCGCGCAGATAGGCGCAGGTCGATCCCTTCCCGTTGGTGCCCGCGACATGGAACACCGGCGGCAGCACATGATGCGGATCGCCGAGGCGCGCCAGCAGCCGGGTGATTCGGTCCAGCCCGAGCACGTCCGCGCCGGGCGACAGCGACCAGAGACGGTCGAGCTGCGCCTGGACGTTCGGGTCGGCGGAGACGGCGTGGTCGGCCATCGCGCGGGAACGGGCGGTCGGTTCAGGCCGCCGCGCGCTCGCGGCAGAGATAGCCGATGACGGTCGTGAGCCGCGCGCGCAGATCGCGGCGGTGGACGACCATGTCGATCAGCCCGTGTTCCAGATAATATTCGCTGGTCTGGAAATCGTCGGGCAGCTTTTCGCGGATCGTGTTCTCGATGACGCGGCGGCCGGTGAAGGCCAGCGTCGCCTTCGGCTCGGCGATATGCACGTCGCCCAGCATCGCATAGGCGGCCATGACCCCGCCCGAGGTCGGATCGGTCAGCACGACGATATAGGGCAGGCCCGCGTCATGGAGCATCTGGATCGCGACGGTGCTGCGCGGCATCTGCATCAGGCTGAGGATGCCCTCCTGCATGCGCGCGCCGCCCGAGGCGGTGAAGACGATGAACGGCGCGCGATCCTTGATCGCGGCCTCGACGCCCTGGATGAACGCCTCACCCACGGCCTGGCCCATCGACCCGCCCATGAACGCGAAGTCCTGCACGCCGATGACGACGCGGTGGCCGTCGATCGTACCGCGCGCGTTCACGAACGCATCCTGTTCGCCGGTGGCGGCGCGCGCCGCCTTCAGCCGATCGACGTACCGCTTCGAATCACGGAACTTCAGCGGGTCCTCGGTGGAGCGCGGCGAGGGAAGCACGTCGATGCTGGCGGGATCGAGCAGATGCTCGAACCGGGCCGAGGGGCCGATGCGCTCGTGATGATCGCACGTCGGGCAGACGTAGAGATTCTCCTCCAGTTCCTTGGTGAAGACCATCGTCCCGCAGCCCTTGCACTTGTGCCACAGATGATCGGGGGTCTGCGCCTTCGCACCACCGGGGACGATCCCCGACAGCGCGTTGCGGACGTTGCTGAGCCAGCTCATGCCGAAACCTTTCGTGCGTCGGCGAGCGCCGCCGACAGCGTCTTGATATAGTCGGCGACCGGCGCCGCCGCAGCGGTGCCGTGTTCCGCGATGATCTCCACGATCGCCGAGCCGACGACGACACCGTCGGCGACGCGCCCGATCGCGCGCGCCTGTTCGGGGGTGCGCACGCCGAAGCCCACTGCGACCGGCAGATCGGTGGCGCCCTTCAGCCGCGCGACCGCCTCCTCGATCGAGGTTTGCTGCGCCTGTTGCTTGCCGGTGATCCCGGCGACCGAGACGTAATAGACGAACCCGCTGGCGCCGTTCAGCACCTGCCCCAGCCGCGTGCCCTGCGTCGTCGGCGTGGCGAGGCGGATGAAGTCGATCTCGGAGGCGCGCAGCGCCGGGCCGAGCGCATCGTCCTCCTCGGGCGGCACATCGACGCAGATCACGCCATCGACCCCGGCCTGGCGCAGCGCGGCGGCGAACCATTCCGGGCCGCGGCGCAGCATCGGATTGGCATAACCCATCAGCACGAGCGGGGTGAGCGGATGGCGCACGCGGAAATCGGCGGCGATCCGCAGGATGTCGGCGGTGGTGACGCCGCCGCCGAGCGCGCGGATGTTGGCGGCCTGGATCGCCGGGCCGTCCGCCATCGGATCGGTGAAGGGCATGCCCAGTTCGATCACGTCGGCGCCGCCCTCGACCAGCGCATCAAGGATCGCCGGGGTAGCGGCCACCGACGGATCCCCGGCGGTGACGAAGCAGATCAGCGTCGGGCGATCGGCGATGAAGGCATCGGCCAGGCGGGTCAAATCTGTACTCCCAGCGCGTCGGCGACGGTGAAGATGTCCTTGTCGCCACGCCCGCACAGGTTGGCGAGGATGATCGCGTCGCGCGGCATGTCCTTGGCGACGCGCGCCACCGCCGCGATGGCGTGCGACGGCTCGAGCGCGGGGATGATCCCCTCCGTCCGGCACAGCAACTGGAACGCGTCGAGCGCCTCGCGATCGGTGACCGCGGTATAGTCGACGCGCCCGCTGTCCTTCAGCCACGCATGCTCGGGGCCGATGCCGGGATAGTCGAGCCCGGCGGAGATCGAATGCGCCTCGGCGATCTGCCCGTCGTCGTCCTGGAGCAGATAGGTCTTGTTGCCGTGGAGCACGCCCGGGAAGCCGCCCGCCAGGCTGGCGGCGTGCCGCGCCTCCAGCCCTTCGCCCGCCGCCTCGACGCCCAGCATCTTCACGTCGGCATCGTCGAGGAACGGGTGGAACAGCCCGATCGCGTTCGAGCCGCCGCCGATCGCCGCGACCAGCAGGTCGGGCAGGCGGCCGGTGCGCTGCATCAACTGCGCGCGCGCCTCGCGCCCGATCACGCTCTGGAAATCGCGCACCAGCTCCGGATAGGGATGCGGGCCGGCGGCGGTGCCGATGATGTAGAAGGTGTCGTGGACGTTGGCGACCCAGTCGCGCAGCGCCTCGTTCATCGCATCCTTCAGCGTGCGCGCCCCGCTTTCCACCGCGCGCACCTCGGCGCCGAGCAGCTTCATGCGGAACACGTTCGGCTGCTGCCGCTCGACGTCCTTGGCGCCCATGTAGATCACGCACGGCAGCCCGAAGCGCGCGCAGACGGTGGCGGTGGCCACGCCGTGCTGGCCCGCGCCGGTCTCCGCGATGATCCGCGTCTTGCCCATGCGGATCGCGAGCAGGATCTGCCCGATGCAATTGTTGATCTTGTGCGCGCCCGTGTGGTTCAGCTCGTCGCGCTTGAACCACACCTGTGCGCCCATCCCGTCGGGCGCGCTGGCGCGCAGCGTGTCGGTGAGCCGTTCCGCATAGTAAAGCGGCGAGGGACGGCCGACATAATGTTCGAGCAGGTCGTCGAACTGCGTCGCGAACGCCGCGTCCTCCTTGGCGGCGCGATACTCGCGCTCAAGGTCGAGGATCAGCGGCATCAGCGTCTCGGAGACGTAGCGCCCGCCGTAGGGACCGAAATGCCCACGCTCATCGGGCTGGGCGCGGAAGGAATTGGGTGCGTTCATGATGCGGAAACCCGTTGCAGGAAGGCGGCGATCTTGTCCACGTCCTTGACGCCCGGCGCGCTTTCGACCCCCGACGACACGTCGACCAGCGGCGCGCGCGTCCGCGCGATCGCCTCGCCGACGTTGGCGGGGTCGAGCCCGCCCGACAAGGCCCAGGGCAGCGGATGGCGGAAGCCGCGCAGCACCTCCCAATCGAATCGCAGCCCCATGCCGCCGGGCAGCGCCGCGCCCTCGGGCGTCTTGGCGTCGTAGAGCAGGCGATCGGCGGCATCGACGAACCCGTGCGCGGCGTCGAGATCGGCGCGGGTCCTCACCGCGACCGCCGCCCAGGTCTCCCGACCGGTCAGGCGGCGGAGGTGCGCGACGCGTGCCGGCGCGGTCTTGTGTAGCTGGATCACGTCGAGCCCGCCCGCCGCCACCGAGGAGGCCAGCAGCGCATCGTCGGGATCGACGAACACCCCGACCTTCCTGGCATAAGCCGGCACGCGCGCGGCCAGCCCGGCGAGCCGATCCGCGTCGACGTGGCGGGGCGAGGGCGGGAAGACCACGAAGCCGACGTGGCTGGCGCCCCCGGCCACGGCGGCATCGAGCGTGGCGGCGGTGGACAGGCCGCAGATCTTGGCAGTGACGGGCATCGCGCGGCCTTAGCGTATCGGTTCCGGCAGCGGAACCGGCTGTGCAGAGCCTGGCAGAGATGTTTCGCCCTGGCACGTCCTTCGACATGCTCAGGACGAACGGGGAAAACTTACAGCGTCGCCGCGATCGCGCGCGCGGCGGCGTCGGGATCCTCGGCCTGGGTGATCGGGCGACCGATCACCAGCATCGACGCACCGGCATCGATCGCCTGACGGGGCGTGACGACGCGTTTCTGATCGCCGACCGCGCCGTCCGCCGGACGGACGCCGGGGACGACGAAATAACCCTTCGGCCAGGCCGCATGCGCTGCCTTCACCTCCGCGCCCGAACAGACGATGCCGTCCAGCCCGGCGTCACGCGCCAGATCGGCGAGCCGCAGCACATGGTCATGCGCACTGCCCGCGACCCCGGTGGCGGCGAGATCGTCCTCGTCGAGGCTGGTCAGCATCGTCACCGCCACCACTTTGGTCGAGGGGTGTGCCGCCGCCTTGGCATCCTCGAGCATCGCACGCCCCCCGCCGGCATGGACGGTGAGCACCGCCGGGGCGAGACCGGCGAGCGACTGCACCGCCTTGGCGACGGTATTGGGAATGTCGTGCAGCTTCAGATCGAGAAAGACCGGCAGCCCGATCTCCTCCATCGCGCGCACCCCGGCGGGGCCGTGGGCGCAGAAGAATTCCAGCCCCAGCTTGATGCCGCCGACGTGATGCCGGACGCGTTGGGCGATGCCGCGCGCGCGCTCCAGATCGGGTGTGTCGAGCGCGACGAAGATACGATTGGGCATCAAAGGGTTCCAGAAGCCGTCGGCGGCGCGAGCGGATCGGACGCCGGCGCGATGACGGGGGATGACGTGTCCGGGCCGCGTGCGGCAGCCAGCGCGCTCTCCATCGCGCGCTCCGCCGCGGTCAGCCGCTGCCGCAGGCGAAAGCGGATCCAGTGTTGATAGATCAGCGTCGGCACGAAGCCGAGCAGGAAGGTGGCGAGCAGCAGCAGCGGCAGGTTCACCTCCGCCACCAGCCCCCCGAACAGCTGGATCGTGACGTTGGTCCAGTTGCCGAACGTGAACACCGCAGCGACGAACGCCATCAACGACCAGAACAGGATCTTCAGAAACTGCATGCCGGCCACGCTAGCAGGGTCGGCGCATTTTTCCAGTCCGCGTACCGGTCACGGCAGTACCGCCTTGGGAAAGCCGCGCCACACCTCGTCATAGTCGAGCTGCATGGTCGGCGCGGACGTCGCCCATTCGGAGGGACGAACGACGTGCCGCGTTTCGAACATGAAGGCCATCGTCCCGTCGATCTTCATGGGTTTCAAGTCGCTTGCGACGGCTTTTTCATAGCTCGCCTGATCCGGGCCGTGGCCGTTCATCTGATTGTGGAGGCTGGCGCCACCGGGCACGAAGCCACCGCCTTCTTTCGCGTCATAGGCGCCAGCGATCAGCCCCATGAACTCGCTCATGACGTTGCGGTGGAACCATGGCGGACGGAACGTTTCTTCCGCCACCATCCAGCGCGGCGGGAAGATCACGAAGTCGCAATTGGCGGTGCCGGGCGTGTCGCTGGGGCTGGTCAGCACCGTGAAGATCGACGGATCGGGATGATCGAACGAGACGGTGTTGATCGTGTTGAAACGAGTAAGATCATAGCAATACGGCACGAGATTGCCATGCCATGCCACCACGTCGAACGGCGAATGATCGAGCGTCGTCTGCCACAAGCCGCCCTGAAACTTCTGGATGACGGTGCACGGTTCGTCGTGGTCCTCGAACCACGCCACCGGCACCTCGAAGTCGCGCGGGTTGGCTAGGCCGTTGGCGCCGATCGGGCCGAGATCGGGAAGGCGGAACGCGGCGCCATAATTTTCGCAGACATAGCCACGCGCCCGCCCGTCGGGCAGCGCGACGCGGAAGCGGACGCCGCGCGGGATGACCGCGATCTGGAGGGGGGCGACGTGGATGCGACCCATTTCGGTGTCGATTGCCAATGCCCCCTCCTGCGGCACGATCAGCAATTCGCCGTCGGCGGAGAAGAAGGCGCGCTCCATGTCGGCGGTCGCGGCGTAGAGGTGGATGCCGACCCCGGTCTGCTCGGCGACGCTGCCGTTGCCGCCGTAGGTGACGAGGCCATCGACCCAGTCGGTCGGCGCGTCCGGCCATGGGAGCGGATCCCAGCGCATCCGGTTGGGGGAGGGCGGGGTGTCGAACGGCGCGGATCTGAGGTGCGGCGCGCCGGCATAGGGCGTGAAGGCGGGGTGCTGCGCGGTCGGGCGCAGGCGGTAGAGCCAGCTACGGCGATTTTCGTGACGCGGCGCGGTAAAGGCGGTGCCGGAGAGTTGCTCGGCGTACAGGCCGAACGGCACCTTCTGCGGAGAGTTGCGACCGATCGGCAGCGCGCCAGGCACCGCCTCGGTCGAGACGTGGTTGCCGAAGCCGGGGAGGTAGCGTCGGTGGGTCACGATTCTCTCCTGTGATTTGCCCGGTCATTTGGAACGGGATGACTCAGGTCTAGCCGTCGTTGCGAGCGTAGCGAAGCAATCCAGGGGATCCTGGTACAACTCTGGATTGCTTCGCTACGCTCGCAATGACGATGAGGGGTGAGGCGCGGGTCACCATGTTCGGGTGTGGCGCCCTGCAATACGCCGAGGCGTCGGACCCGGCAAAGCCGGGGCCTATGCCCCGGCTTGCCGTGCCGGCCGGGCGCGGGCGCGCCACCAGGGCGCGCGTCGCGGTCGACGTTTAGGCGTCGACCTTGACCACGCCGCGCCGGATCTGGTCCAGCTCGATGCTCTCGAACAGCGCCTGGAAGTTGCCGTTCCCGAACCCCTGATTGCCCTTGCGCTGGATGATCTCGAAGAAGATCGGGCCGACCATGTTCTCGGTGAAGATCTGGAGCAGGATGCCCTCGTCGCCGACGTTGCCGTCGATCAGGATGCGGTTGCGCTTCAGCCGGTCGAGATCCTCGCCGTGGTCGGGCACGCGCTTGTCGACCAGCTCGTAATAGGTTTCGATCGTGTCCTGCAGCCGCACGCCGCGCGCGCGCAGCTTCTCGACCGTCTCGTAGATATTGTCGGTGGTCAGCGCGAGGTGCTGAATACCCTCGCCATTATACTCGCGGATGAACTCCTCGATCTGCGAGGTCTCGTCCTTGCTCTCGTTCAGCGGGATGCGGATCGCCATGTCGGGCGCGATCATCGCCTGGCTGAACAGGCCCGTGGCCTTACCCTTGATATCGAAGAACTTCTGCTCCTCGAACCCGAAGAGCCGTCCATAGAAGCTCGACCAGGTCCGCATCTCGCCGCGCCGGACATTGTGGGTGAGGTGGTCGAGGATATCGAGGCCGACGTTGTTCGCCTCCGCCGCCTCGCGCCAGCCGGGCACCTCGTCCCAGTCGGCGTAGAGATCCTCGCCCGCCTTCACGAGATAGAGGTAGCTGCCGCCGATCCCCTCAATCGGATAGCTGCCATCGCCGAGCGTCCCCGCCGCCGCATCGACCGCGACCGCGCCCTCGGCGAGTGCATGGTCGTATGCGGCCTTCGGATCGGCGACGCGGAACGCCATGCCGCTGGCCGACGGGCCGTGGAGCGCGCGGAAGTCGGCGGCCTGACCGGTCGGCTCGCGGTTCAGGAGCAGGTTGATGCGGCCCTGAACGTAGCGGGTCACCTGCTTGCTCGGGTGACGGTGCGACGCGACGAAGCCCATCTGCTCGAACTGCGCCGCCAGCGTGTCCGCGTCCGGCGAGGTGAACTCGCAGAATTCGAACCCGGCGAGGCCCAGCGGATTGTTCGGGTCGGTCATGATATTGGCCTTTCAGGTGAAGGGGTCAGCCGTGCGCGTGCGCTTGCGTGCCGCGCGTGAAGACGCGGTCGTCGGGCAGGATCGTCTCCGGATCGTGGTCCGGCTGGCCTTCCAGCTCGGCGTACAGGGGCGCGAAATCGGTGTTGAGCGTCTGGTCGAGCAGGTCGTCAAAGCTGTCGATGACGAAATAGCCCTGCTGGAAATCGTCGATCCGGTAGCGCGTGCGCATCACGCGCCTGAGGTCGAAGCCGATGCGATTGGGCGACGGATCGTCGAGCGCGAAGAGCGATTCGCTGTGCGACGAGACGATCCCCGCGCCGTAGAGCGCCAGATCGTCACCGGCGCGGACGAGGCCGAACTCGACCGTGTACCAATACAGCCGCGAGAGGCGATCGATCGCGCCCATCGCCGCCGCGCGCTGCCCACCCTGGCCATAGGCCTGCATGTAATCGGCGAACACCGGGTTCGCGAGCAACGGCACATGGCCGAAGACGTCGTGGAAGACGTCCGGCTCCTGAAGGTAATCGAGCTGATCAGGGCGGCGGATGAAATTGCCCGAGACGAAGCGGCGGTTGGCGAGGTGATCGAAGAACACGTCGTCGGGGACGAGGCCGGGCACCGCCACCACCTGCCACCCGGTCGCCTTCATCAACCGATCCGACAGCTCCTCGAAATCCGGGATGCCGGGGCGCGAGAGGCGCAGGACGTCCAGCCCTGCGGTGAATTCCGGTGTCACCCGGCCGGGCAGCATCGCGACTTGTCGCGCGAACAGCGTGTCCCAGGTGGCATGGTCCTGCGGCGTGTACGCCTCCCAGCCCTGCGGGATCGTCCAGTCGGCGGCGGCTCCTTCGGGCCGGGTGAGCACTGCGTCTGCCATCACCGGACGTTCGCAGATGCGCGTGAGGATTGCTTATCAGAATATCGATGCGCTGGGCTGTTCGTGAACGATCTGCTTCGTTATCCTTGCGAGTGATGAAACAGACCGTTCAACTCGACCCGATCGACCGCCGGATCGTCTCGGCGCTTCAGCAGGACGGCACGCTCAGCAACGCCGATCTGGCGCTGACGGTCGGGGCGTCGTCCGCGTCGTGCTGGCGGCGGGTGAAGGCGCTGGAAGCGGCGGGGGTGCTGACCGGCACGGTGCGACTGGTCGATCCGGTCGCGGTCGGGCGCGGGGTCAACGTGCTGTGCAACGTGCGGATGCGCAGCCACGCGATCGACGCCCGGCAGGATTTCGAACGCTTCGTCGAGGGACGGCCGGAAATCGTCGAGAGCTTCTCGATGTCGGGGGAGTGGGATTATCTATTGCGGATCGTCGTGGCGGACGTCAGCGATTACAATCACTTCCTGATGCAGGTGATGCTCGGCCACCCGTCGGTGGCCGGCGCATCGTCGCATTTCGCGCTGTCGATGACCAAATATACGACGGCGTTGCCGGTATGATCGTCATTGCGAGCGCAGCGAAGCAACCCAGCGCGTCCTGGTCCGTCGCTGGATTGCTTCGCTGCGCTCGCAATGACGGAATGGCGTCAGGCGGCGAGCCACGCCGCCAAGGCGGTGCGCGCGCGGTCGGTGTACATCTTCTTGCGATCCGCCTTCTTGGTCCGGCCGGGGATCGGCGGGAAGAGGCCGAAGTTGACGTTCATCGGCTGATAGCTGTCCGCCTCCGCGCCGCCGGTGATGTGCGACAGCAGCGCGCCCAGCGCGGTTTCGGGCGGGGGCGGGGCGAGCGGCTCGCCGCGCAATTCGGCGGCGGCGAAGCGGCCCGCCAGCAGGCCGATCGACGCGCTTTCAATATAGCCTTCGCATCCCGTGATCTGCCCGGCGAAGCGGATGTTGGGGCGCGACCGCAGCCGCAACGTCGGGTCGAGCAGCTCGGGCGAGCGCAGGAAGGTGTTGCGGTGCAGCCCGCCGAGCCGCGCGAACTCGGCCTTTTCGAGGCCGGGAATGGTGCGGAACAGCCGCACCTGCTCGGCATGTTTCAGCTTGGTCTGGAAGCCGACGATGTTCCACAGCGTGCCGAGCGCATTGTCCTGCCGGAGCTGGACGCAGGCATAGGGCCAGCGCCCGGTGCGGGGGTCATCCAGCCCGACGCCCTTCATCGGGCCGAAGCGGGGCGTGTCGATGCCGCGCTCCGCCATCACCTCGATCGGCATGCAGCCTTCGAAATAGGGGACATTCTCCCACTCGCGGTATTCGGTCTTCTCGCCCGCCAGGATCGCGTCGATGAAGGCGAGATACTGCTCCTTGTCGAGCGGGCAGTTGATGTAGTCCGATCCTTCACCCTTGTTCCAGCGCGACTGGAACCAGGCGACGTCCATGTCGATCGAATCGCGGTGCACGATCGGCGCGATCGCGTCGAAGAACGCCAGCGAGTCGCGGCCCGTCTCCGCGGCGATGCTGTTCGACAGCGACGGCGCGGTCAGCGGGCCGGTGGCGACGATCGCGGGCGTGTCCGGCAGCGTATCGACGCGCTCGCGCACGATCGTGATGTTCGGATGCGCGGCGATCGCGGCGGTGACACTGGCGGAGAAGCCGTCGCGATCGACCGCCAGCGCCGAGCCGGCGGGGACGCGGTGGCGGTCGCCCTCGCGCAGGATCAGCGAGCCGAGCGTGCGAAGTTCCTGGTGGAGGAGGCCGACCGCATTGCTATCGGCATCGTCGCTACGGAAGCTGTTCGAACAGACGAGTTCGGCAAGATCGTCGGTATGGTGCGCCGGCGTGGTGTCGCCTGAACCACGCATCTCCGACAGGCGGACCCTGAACCCCGCCTCGGCCAATTGCCACGCGGCCTCCGACCCGGCGAGCCCGCCGCCCACGATATGAATGTCATGCGTCATTCACGCGCGGATAGCCGCTGCGGGGTGCGGTGGGCAACCGGATCGGTCCAGCGGACAAAACGCCTAGCAATCAGGCCGCTGACGCCCCCCGTGAGGATCATCGCCATCGTGGAGTTGGGAACCAGCCAGCCGACGGCAGGTGCCATTGCCGCACCGCTGGCGAATCCAACCGCCATCCAGATCAGTGGATGGCGAGAGGCCGGTCGATGCGACCCAAGCCAGCTTCCCCCACATACCGCCACCGCCAGCGGGATCGAGCCGAGGAAGCAGGCGAAGGTGATGGCGGCTGGTAACAGAAAAATGAGGCCGGGGAGCGGATCCGGAATGGACAGGGAGTGGGTGGCTATAAAGATCGGGCCGGCGATCAGGAGCGTGACCAGCCATGCCTTTAAACGGCCGCTGATGGCTGCACCTTCCATTTTCACGACCGTCCCCCACGTTAACGACATGACGATCTATACCATCGGCTATGAAGGCGTGACGATGGCCGAGTTCATCGCGACGCTGGAGCGGGCGGGGGTGCGGCGGGTGATCGACGTGCGCGCGCTGCCACTGTCGCGGCGACCGGGCTTTTCGAAGTCGTCGCTTGCCGCGTCGCTGCGCGAGTCCGGGATCGAGTATGTGCATCTGAAGGCGCTGGGAACGCCGAAGCGTGGGCGGGACGCGGCCAAGAAGGGCGATGTCGCGACGCTGACGGCGGTGTACGACGGGCAACTCGCATTGCCAGAGGCGCAGGCGCAGGCGGCGCAGATGCTGGCGCTGGCGGATGAGATGCCGAGCGCCTTGCTGTGTTACGAGCGCGACCCCTGCCACTGCCACCGAACGCTGTTGTTGCAGGCCGTGGGCGAGGAGCGTGCGGTGGTCGATCTGTTCGTTTGAGCCGGCGCGCGGCCCTGCGGGGGAGGCGTTCGTTGGTGAAGGCTGAACCTTTAGCAGCAGTCGGCGCCCCGTACCAAGCTAGGTGAGCGAGTCCTGCCGCTTCGTCCCCTGTTGCTTGGTCATCTCGAGCATCGCGATGCAATCCAGAGACGCGTCAGGACGCCCTGGATTGCTTCGCTGCGCTCGCAATGACGGCGTGGGGAAGTCAGCCGGTGACGGGAAGCCTGACCGTGCCGCTGTCGTCCCGTTCCAGCGGGCCATAGGCGATAACCGTTTCCAGCAGCATCGGTTCGTAGAGGTGCGGGAAGAGCTGGCCACCGCGCGACTCTTCCCACTTCACCTGGTCCCCGTGCGCGGCGAGATCGATCGCGGCGACGTGCAGATCGTCCTGCCCGGCGAAATGCTTGTCGACCGTCTCGGTGAGCTGATCGGCGGTGGAGAGGTGGATGTAGCCGTCGGCCAGGTCGACCGGCGCGCCGCCGAACCGCCCGTCACGCTCCAGCGCCGCCATCTGGTCGGCGGTGAGCACCTTGTAGGCGGTCAGCGGCATGTCGGTCATTCGCCATCCTCCGGGCCGGCGGCGGCATCGTCGCCGATCGTCGCGTCATCGACCGGAGCAACCGCCTGATCGCCGGTCAGTTCCTCGGCCACCAGCGCCTCGGCGGCGTCCTCCGGTTCCGGTTCCTCGTCGATCCGCGCGGCGGAGACGACATGCTCGTCCTTCGCCACGTTGAACAGCCGCACGCCCGCCGATCCGCGCCCGATGACTCGCAGACTGCCGAGCGGCATGCGGATCATCTTCGCCTGATCGGTGACCAGCATGAGCTGTTCGGCCTTGGTCGACGGGAAGCTGGCGACGACCGGCCCATTGCGGGCGATATTGTCGATGTTGGTGATGCCCTGGCCACCACGCCCGGTGCGGCGATATTCATAGGCCGAGCTGATCTTGCCATAGCCGTTGGCGCAGACCGTCAGGATGAACTGTTCGACCGCGCGCAGCCGCTCGAAATCCTGCTGATCCATCGTCAGCTCGCCCTCGCGCTCTTTCCAGGGCGCGTTGCGCAGATAGATTTCGCGCAGCTCGGCATCGGCCTCGACACGGTGCAGGACCGACAGCGAGATCACGTGATCCTCGCCCTTCAGCGTGATGCCGCGCACGCCGGTGGAGTTGCGGCTCTGGAACTCGCGGACCTCATCGGCGGCAAAGCGGATCGCCTTGCCGGCGCGGGTTGCGAGCAGCACGTCGTCGCCCTCGTCGAGCAAGGCCACGCCGATCAGCCGATCGTCGGCATCCTCGCCCTCGAACTTCATCGCGATCTTGCCGTTCGACGGCACGTTGGTGAACGCGTCCATCGAGTTGCGGCGCACCGATCCCTTGGCGGTGGCGAACATGACGTGGAGCTTGCCCCAGTCCGCCTCGTCCTCGGGCAGCGGCAGGACGGTGGAGATCGTCTCGCCCTGTTCCAGCGGCAGCAGGTTGATCATCGGGCGACCACGGGTGGCCGGCCCTCCCTCCGGCAGGCGCCATACCTTCATGCGATAGACGCGGCCCAGCGTGGAGAAGAACAGCACCGGCGTGTGCGTCGAGGTGACGAACAGCTTGGTGACGACATCCTCGTCCTTGGTCGCCATGCCCGCGCGACCCTTGCCGCCGCGCGCCTGCGCCCGGAAGGCGTCGAGCGGCGTGCGCTTGATGTAACCCGCCATGGTGACGGTCACCACCATGTCCTCGCGCTCGATCAGATCCTCGTCGTCGATGCCGTCGGCGGCGGCGGCGATCTCGGTACGGCGGGGCGTGGCGAATTGTTCGCGGACGTCACGGAATTCCTCGCGCATCACGGCGAAGAGCTTCACGCGATCGGAGAGGATCGCGAGCAGCTCGGCGATCGATCCGGCGAGCGTTTCGAGCTCGCCGCCGATCTCGTCGCGGCCAAGCGCGGTCAGACGGTGGAGGCGCAGATCGAGGATCGCGCGGACCTGCACCTCGGTCAGGCGGTAGCTGTCGCCCGCGACATCGGTTTCCAGCGCCTCGACCAGCCGCAGGTAGGGCGCGATCTCCGCGATCGGCCATTCGCGCGCCAGCAACTTGGCGCGCGCCTCCGCCGGGCTGGACGAGCCGCGGATGATCCGCACCACCTCGTCGAGGTTGGTGACGGCGATCACCAGGCCGAGCAAGATATGCGCGCGCTCACGGGCCTTGTTCAGCTCGAACTTCGAGCGGCGGGTGATGACCTGTTCGCGGAACTGCACGAACGCGCTGATGATGTCGCGCAGGTTGAGCAATTCCGGGCGACCGCCACGGATCGCGAGCATGTTGGCGGGGAACGACCCTTGCGCGGGCGTGTGCCGCCAGAGCTGGTTGAGCACCACTTCGGGGGTCGCATCGCGCTTCAGGTCGATGACGATCCGCACGCCTTCGCGGTTCGATTCGTCGCGAATGTCGCTGACGCCCTCGATCCGCTTGTCCTTGGCCGCCTCGGCGATCTTCTCGACCAGCGCGTTTTTGCCCTGCTGGAACGGGATTTCGGTGAGGACGATCGAGGTGCGATCGCCGCGCCCGGTCTCGATCTTGTGGCGGCTGCGCACGATCACCGAGCCACGCCCGGTCTCATAGGCGGAACGCGCGCCCGCGCGGCCGAGGATGATCGCGCCGGTCGGGAAGTCCGGCCCCGGCACGATCTCCATCAGCTCCTCGGTGGTGATCGCGCCGTTATCAAGATACGCGAGGCACGCATCGACGACTTCGCCGAGATTGTGCGGCGGGATGTTGGTCGCCATGCCGACCGCGATGCCGCCCGCGCCATTGACGAGCAGGTTAGGGAATCGCGCGGGCAGCACCTGCGGCTCGCGTTCCGACCCATCGTAGTTCGGCTGGAAATCGACGGTGTCCTTGTCGAGATCCTCCAGCAGGTAATTGGCCGACTTGGCCAGTCGCGCCTCGGTATAACGCATCGCGGCGGGCGGATCGGGATCCATCGAACCGAAGTTGCCCTGACCATCGATCAGCGGCAGCCGCATCGCCCAGTCCTGGGTCATGCGTGCCAACGCCTCGTAGATCGAGCTGTCGCCGTGCGGGTGGTATTTACCGATGACGTCGCCGACGATGCGCGCCGACTTGCGATACGGGCGGTTGTAGAGGAATCCGCTTTCGTTGGCGGAGAACAGGATGCGGCGATGCACCGGCTTCAACCCGTCGCGCACGTCGGGCAGCGCGCGCGCCACGATGACGCTCATCGCATAGTCGAGGTAGCTGGTCTTCATCTCCTCGACGATGGAGATGGGCGCGATAGCGGAGGGATCGGCGAGGACGGTGTCGTCGGCCAACGTGCAATACTTTCTGTTTTACGGATTCGTTTCAGGCGCGTGTCTAGGCGGCGCGGGGCGCAAAGTCACGCCTAGGGCGCGATCTCCGCACCGTCCCACGCGAACAGCTTGCCGCTGTCGGCGGGTTTCAGCGCGTCGAGCACGTCGAGCAACTGAACGGCCGCCCGATCCGGCTGGAAGAGGTCGCGACCGCTTTGCTGGAAGGGCTTCGACAATCTGGTGTCCACGGTGCCCGGGTGGAGCGCGACGACGATGCCGCGATCGTTGCGGCGCTTGTCCTCGACCGCCAGCGTGCGGATTAACTGGTTGAGCGCGGCCTTGCTGGCGCGATAGCCGTACCAGCCGCCCAGCCGATTGTCGGAGATGCTGCCGACCCGCGCCGACAGCGCCGCGAACACCGAGCGCCCGGTGCGCGGCAGGATCGGCAGGAAATGCTTGGCCACCAGCGCGGGGCCGATCGCGTTGACCGCATATTGCCGGGCCAGCCACACCGGATCAAGGTCGCGCAGCGCCTTCTCCGGGCCGTGTTCCGCATCGTGGAGCAGCCCCGTGGCGACGACGGCCAGATCGGCCTTCGCGACCTTCGCCGCCGCCGAAGCGATCGTCGCTTCGTCGGTCAGGTCGAGGTCGGCGCGGGTGAGCGCGACGACGTCATTCTCCTCCTCCGCCAGCGCGTCGGCCAGCGCGGCGCCGATCCCGCCGCCGGCACCGATGACGACCGCGCGCATCACGCGGCGCGCCGGAAGGTCCAGCGCGCATCGTCGCTGGCATCGGCATCGAAGCGATAGCCGGCGGTGTCGAACGCGGTCATGCCGTCCAGATCGGTGATGTGATGCTCGATCAGGTAGCGGGCCATCATCCCGCGCGCCTTCTTGGCGTGGAAGCTGACGAAGCGGCCATCGGCCTCGCGGAAATCGACCGCGACGACGCGGACGTCGGCGGGCAGCTTGCCGGACACCGCCTCCCAATATTCGTTGCTGGCGAGGTTCAGGACCGTGTCCGAGCCTTCCGCCGCGACGTCCTGGGCCAGCGCATCGGCGATGCGCGTTCCCCACCAGTCGGTCAGGCGATCGCGGCGCGGCGCCCAGCGCGTGCCCATCTCCAGCCGATACGGCCGCATCCCGTCGAGCGGGCGCAGCAGGCCGTAGAGACCGGAGAGCAGCCGCAGGTGATCCTGCGCGAACCGCACCGCCGGCTCGTCGAGCGTCGCGGCGTCCAGCCCGGTGTAGACGTCGCCCGCGAAGGTGTAGAGCGCCGGACGCTCGGGCGCGTCGGCGAAGTCGCGGAAGCGATCCGCGTTCAGCTTCGCCAGCGCGGGCGAGATCTTCATCAGCTCCGACAGGCGCTTCTGCGTCAGGTGCGATGCCGCCTTCGCCAGCGTCGCGGCCTCATCCGCGAAGCGCGCGGGCGTCGCGGGGAAGGGCGGTGGCGTATCGAGGTCCAGCGTCTTGGCGGGAGAGAGAACGGCGATCATCGTCGTGCCGTATCGCCCTCGCGCGGCGCGTTCAATCGCGGTTCAGCGGCGGCAACGCATTGCTACCGCACATTCCTTGTACACGCGCGCGTCGGGCACTAGAGCAGCCAACGAGCGTTACGCCCGCGAAATCTGGAGAGACGTGTCGATGAAGACCCTTTCGAACGCCATCATGGCTGTGCTTCTTGCTGGTGGCGCGACCGTCGCGCTTTCGCAGCCGGCAATGGCGCAGAAGAAGAAGGAAGAGCAGAAGGGCGATCAGCTCAAGCTCAGCAACGAAGTTCGTGGCCCCGCCGCGCAGGCGCAGACCGCGCTGGCCGCCAAGGACGTCGCCACCGCCGCGCCGCTGGTCGCCGCGGTCGAGGCCGCCGCGAAGACCGACGACGAGAAGTATATCGCCGCTGCGCTGCGCCTGAACCTGGAGGTGATCCAGCCGGGCGGGCCGAACAACGCGAACCTGATCGCGCCGCTCGATGCGCTGATCGCCAGCCCGCGCACCGCGCAGGCCGACAAGGCGAAGTACACCTATCAGCGCGGCGTGATCGCCGCGAACGCCAAGGATCCGGCGGGCGCGATGCGCTTCTTCGAACAGGCGCAGCAACTGGGCTATAACGACCCCAACCTGCCGCTGCAGTTGGTCAAGCTGAAGATGGACTCGGGCGACGTCGCCGGTGGGTCGGCGGCGCTGGCCAAGATGGTCGACCAGCAGATGGCCGCCGGGCAGAAGCCGTCGGAGGACATCTTCCGCTACGCCATCGCGCGCAACAACGCCGCGAAGAACCCCGCCGAGGCGCGCGCATGGATGCGCCGTTACCTGACCGCCTATCCGACCGCGAAGAACTGGCGCGACATGCTGGTGTTCTGGGGCATCCAGCCGCAGTCGATGGTGCCGCTGGACAAGGGGCAGAAGGTCGACCTGTATCGCCTGCTGCGTGCGGGCAAGGCGCTGGCGGACCAGTATGATTACGAGATCTACGCGCAGTGGACCTTCGACCAGGGCCTGCCGTGGGAATCGAAGGCGGTGCTGACCGAAGGCAAGGCCGCGGGCAAGATCCCGGCGAGCAGCCCGGACGCGACCAGCCTGCTGGCGGCGGCCAACAAGTCGATCTCGAACGAGGGATCGATGGCGGCGGTCGAGGCGCGCGCAATGAAGGCGGCGGACGGCAAGCTGGCCGCGAGCACCGCCGACGCGTATCTGGGCAGCGGCGACTATGCCAAGGCGATCACGCTGTACCGCGCCGCGTTGCAGAAGGGTGGCGTCGATGCGAACACCGTCAACACGCGGCTGGGCATCGCGCTGACCAATTCGGGCGACAAGGCCGGCGCGAAGACCGCGTTCCAGGCGGTGACCGGCACCCCGCGCGCGGACATCGCGGCGTGGTGGATCGACTTCCTGGATCACCCGCCGGTGGCGTGATCCGGCGAACATCGCCGGTAACAATGAAGGGGCGGCCGATGGGCCGCCCCTTTTTCGTGCGCGCAGCGCGGCGCGGGGCGGGGCGGCGTCGACCGAACCGGCGCCTCAGGCGATCGGAACGCCGGCCTGCGCCTTGAAGGTGCGGATCGTCAGCGAGGATTTGACGCTGGTGACGTTGGGGGCCGAGGTGAGCTTCGTCGTCAGGATCCGCTGGAAGCTCTCCAGATCCGGCGCGACGATCTTCAGGATGAAGTCGATCTCACCGTTGAGCATGTGGCATTCGCGGACCTCGGGGATCGCGGCGACATGCGCCTCGAACGCCGACAGATCCTGCTCGGCCTGGCTGCGCAGGCTGACCATCGCGAACACGGTGATCGGAAAGCCCAGCTTCGTGGCGTCGCACTCGGCGTGATAGCCGCGAATCACGCCCGCCTGCTCCAGCGCGCGGACGCGGCGCAGGCAAGGTGGCGCGGTGAGGCCGACGCGTTCGGCCAGTTCGACGTTGGTCATGCGACCGTCCTCCTGCAACAGGGCCAGGATTTCGCGGTCGATCCGATCCAGGGTCATGATATCCTACTCAACGCTTTAGCGCATCTTCGTGAAAGACGCTTGCTGTCGGGCTATAGGATTGTTGCGCCGAAACGCAATTGTTTACAGATGCGTCATTCCGGGATGCGTGCGCAATCTGCGCGATGGCTCCGCACCGGCCATGTCACTACCTATGTTTCATCATGTATCCGCAATGGGGCAGGGGGTCCGACGTTTCGTGCGCTTCGACGACAGCTTGAAAACCGTGCTGGCCGCCGAGGCGCAATCGGCGCTGGGGGCGCAGGCGGCGTTTCGCCAGATCGTCGACCTGATCGGGCGCGGTCGCGCGCCCGCCGATGCCGCGCTGCTGACGCGGTTGCGGCAGGTGCGCGGGCGGGTCGCGGAAGCGTCGCGGATCGCGGCGGCGCGGTCGCTGGCGTTGATGGACCCGCCGGTCGCGCTGATCGACGTCTTCGTGGAGGATATACCCGACGTCGCGGCGACCGCGCTGCGCGTCGTGCGCCTGGACAGTGCCGCGTGGGACGCGTTGCTACCGCGACTGGGGCCGTTCGGGCGCAGCATCGTGCGCCAGCGCCGCGATTTGGCGCCGTCGGTGGAGCGTGCGCTGGCGACGTTCGGCGCGGTCGATTTCCAGCTCGGCTATCGACCCGTCGAGCCGGCACCCGCGCCAGCCGCCGCGCCCGATGGCGAGCGGTTCGAGGTCGCCGCGCTGGTCCACCGGATCGCCGCGCATCAACGCGCGCACGCCGATGCGATCAGCCCGCTGGGGGCGTTTCAGTTCGAAACCGACGCGGCGGGGGTGATCCGCTGGCTGGACGCCGCGCCGCGCGGGGCGGTGATCGGCCTGTCGCTGGATCATCGCGGCGGGCTGTGGGCCGATGCGGCGGTCGACGGGATCGCGGCGGGGGCGTTCCGCAAGCGCGCGGCGTTCACGGGCGCGCGGCTGATGGTGCCGGGCGAATCGCCGATCGCCGGCGAGTGGCGGATCGCGGGCACGCCGATGTTCGATCACGCGACGGGTGCGTTCACCGGGATGCGCGGACAGGCACGCCGCCCGCGCGCCGACGAGCGTGCCGGACGCGCCGCCGAGCGCGATCGCGCGGTGGGGGCGGAGGGACTGCGCCGGCTGGTTCACGAATTGCGGACGCCGACGAACGCGATCGCGGGCTTCTCGGAACTGATCGAGCAGGAACTGCTGGGTCCGGTCGCCTCCAGCTACCGCGATCGGGCCGCAGACATCCGCCGGCATGTCGCGGGGTTGATCGGCGCGATCGAGGATCTCGACCTGGCGGCGCGGATCGACGGCCATGCGCTGGACCATCGTGATGGCGTGACCCCGGTTCCGGCGCTGCTGGAGCGGGTGGCGGACGAACTGGCGCCGCTGGCGGCGCTGCGGGGCGCCGAACTGGTGTTGCCGGCGCGGCGCGACGTGGCGTGGGCGCTGGACCCGCACGATGCCGAACGGCTGGTGTCGCGGCTGTTCGCCACCGTCCTGTCGGCGGCGCAACCGGGCGAGCGGCTGACCGCCGCGCTGGTCGCGGGGGTGGGGACGCTCGCGCTGGCGGTGGTGCCGCCGGCGGCGTTCGCGGATCGTGACGAGGCGGCGTTGCTGGCGCTGGATGACGAGGAAGCGGGCGCCGACGAAGGCGCACCGTTGCTGGGGGTGGGCTTCGCATTGCGACTGGTGCGCAATCTGGCCGCCGAACTGGGCGGACGGTTCGTGATCGCGGCGGGCTTGTTCACGTTGCTGCTGCCCGCCGTCACCGACGAGGCAGGCGGCCAGGCGTCACGCGGCTAAACGCTTGCCAGCGGGCGCCACGCGGCGCTACGGAGCGGCGCGGTGTCTGGGCCTGTAGCTCAATGGTTAGAGCTGGCCGCTCATAACGGCTAGGTTGCGGGTTCGAGTCCTGCCGGGCCCACCACCGCCTTTTCCCGCGACCGGCCGATTGCATGCATGGCGCCGCGTCGCCATGTCACACGCCATGAGCATGATCGGCAGCCCCATCGACGAAACCGGCATGCTGGTGCGCAAGGACGGCGCCTTCATCCTGCAGCGCGATCGCGGTGGCAGCTATGTGCTGGAATTGCCGCGCGTGCCGGTGGACCATGTGCAGAAGCGCGTGCGCGTGCAGGGCGTGCTGTGCGGGGAGGATCGCGTCGCGGCCGACGGCGTCTGCGCCGCATAAACGGGAAGGGCGGCGAACCATCGGTCCGCCGCCCCTCGTCACATCAGGCCCAGTCGGCCATCTTCTTCTCGAGGTTGACGCGCACCGCCTCGAAGAACTGCTCGGTGGTCATCCAGCGCTGGTCCGGCCCGATCAGGATCGCGAGATCCTTGGTCATGTCGCCGCTCTCGACCGTTTCGACGCAGACCTGCTCCAGCGTCTCGGCGAAGCGCGTCACGTCCGGCGTACCGTCGAACTTGCCGCGATACTTCAGACCGCCGGTCCAGGCGAAGATCGACGCGATCGGGTTCGTCGAGGTCGCCTTGCCCTGCTGATGCTGGCGATAGTGGCGCGTGACGGTGCCGTGCGCCGCCTCGGCCTCGATCGTCTTGCCGTCCGGCGTCATCAGCACCGAGGTCATCAGCCCCAGCGAGCCGAAGCCCTGTGCGACCTGATCCGACTGCACGTCGCCGTCGTAGTTCTTGCAGGCCCAGACGAACTCGCCGTTCCACTTCAGCGCGCTGGCGACCATGTCGTCGATCAGGCGATGTTCGTAGACGATGCCGGCGGCCTTGAACTGATCGACGAACTCGCTCTCGAACACCTCGGCGAAGATGTCCTTGAAGCGACCGTCATAGGCCTTCAGGATCGTGTTCTTGGTCGACAGGTACACCGGCCAGTTGCGGCCGAGGCCATAGTTGAGCGAGGCGCGCGCGAAATCGCGGATCGACTCGTCGAGGTTGTACATGCCCATCGCGACGCCCGCCGACGGGAAATCGAACACTTCATGCTCGATCGTCTCGCCGTTCTCGCCTTCCCACTTCACGGTCAGCTTGCCCTTGCCGGGCACCTTGAAATCGGTCGCCTTATACTGGTCGCCGAATGCGTGGCGGCCGACGACGATCGGGTGCGTCCAGCCCGGGATCAGGCGGGGGACGTTCTTCATCACGATCGGCTCGCGGAAGACGACGCCGCCCAGGATGTTGCGGATCGTGCCGTTGGGCGAACGCCACATCTTCTTGAGGCCGAATTCCTCGACGCGCGCCTCGTCCGGGGTGATCGTCGCGCACTTCACGCCGACGCCGTACTTCTGGATCGCCTTGGCGCTGTCGACCGTCACCTGATCGTCCGTCCGGTCGCGCTCCTGCACGCCCAGGTCGTAGTAATCGAGATCGATATCGAGGTACGGCTTGATCAGGCGCTCACGGATCCATTCCCAGATGATCCGCGTCATCTCATCGCCGTCGATCTCCACGACGGGCGTCTTCACCTTGATCTTCGCCATGCTCGCTTGTCCTTCGAGTGGGTGGTTTGGTGCGGCGATAGGGGGAAGGGCAGCGGGGATCAACCTGCGGCGTTGTCACGCTGGCCCCGTGTCGATAGGACGAAGCGATGACTTCGCTCGACAAGCCGCCGGTCGTCACGACCACCGTCAAGTGGCGCTTCCCCGCCGTCCACCCCGAGGGGCAGAAATTCACCGCGATCGCCTTTGGCATCACCCTGTTGATGACCATCGTGTCGAAGGTGTTCTTCTGGCCGTTCCTGGGGCTGACCCTGTGGGTCGCCGCCTTCTTCCGCGATCCCGTGCGCACGACGCCGGTCGGCGACGACCTGATCGTGTCGCCCGCCGACGGCCTGATCACGATGATCGAGCGCGTGCCGGTGCCGCGCGAGCTGGTCGGCGACCTGGGCGAGGCGCCGTTGGTGCGCGTGTCGGTGTTCATGTCGGTGTTCGACGTCCACATCAACCGCTCGCCGATCGCGGGCACGATCCGGCAGGTCGTCTATATCTCCGGCAAGTTCCTGAACGCCGACCTCGACAAGGCCTCCGAGGAGAACGAGCGTCAGCATTTTGTGGTCGAGGGGTTCGACGGGCGGCGCGTCGGCTTCACGCAGATCGCCGGCCTAGTCGCGCGCCGCATCGTGGGTTTCGCCAAGATCGGCGATATCGTCGCGGCGGGGCAGCGCGTCGGGCTGATCCGCTTCGGCAGCCGCGTCGACGTCTATCTGCCCGAGGGATATGAGCCGCAGGTCGCGCTGGGGCAGCGGGCGGTCGCCGGCGAGACGGTGCTGGGCCGCGCCGGCGTGGCGCGCATCACCGGCGTGTCGCAGTAATCGCATGAAGGCACCGCTCCGCCGCCCGCTTCGCCGTCCGCCCGGGGGGCTGCCGCTGCGCGCGGTGGCGCCCAATGCGGTGACCGCGCTGGCGCTGTGCTCTGGCCTGTCCGGCATCCGCTTCGCGATCTCCGGCCATTGGGAGCTGGCGGTGGTGATGGTGCTGATCGCGGGCGTGCTCGACGGGCTCGACGGGCGGGTCGCGCGGATGCTGCATGGCGAGAGCCGGTTCGGCGCCGAGCTCGATTCGCTGTCCGACGCGATCTCGTTCGGGGTCTCGCCGGCGCTGATCCTGTACCTGTGGTCGCTCCACGCGCTGCCCCGCTTCGGGTGGATGGCCACGCTGGTGCTGGCGGTGTTCTGCGCGCTACGGCTGGCGCGATTTAATGCGCATATCGATGCCGACGATCAACCGCACAAATCCGCGGGGTTCCTGACCGGCGTGCCGGCACCCGCCGGTGCGGCGCTGGCCTTGCTGCCGCTGTTCCTGTGGTTCGTCACCGAGGCGCCGATCCTGCGCGACCCCTTGCTGGTCGCGCCGTGGACGGTGCTGGTCGCGTTGCTGATGGTGTCGAGCCTCGCCACCTTCTCGTGGGGATCGCTCAAGCTGCGGCCCAACATCCGGTTCGAGGCGATCGCCATCGTCGTCGCGGTCGGCGCCGCCGCCGTCAGCGCGCCCTGGCAGACCGCCGCTGCGGCGGGGATCGCCTACCTGCTGGCCCTGCCGTTCAGCGTCGCCAGCTATGCCCGGGTCAAGCGGCTTCGCGCGAGCGCGCCATCGCCGGCGCCATTGCCGAGCCCGCCGCCCAGCGCCTGACCGCGATCCGCCGCTCGGCACGCACCAGCGTCGACAGCGGCTCGAAACGGGGCGACCCTTGATTACCGCGTAGCACCGCGGCGATCCGCGACGCCTGCGGCAACACCGTCGCCACCATCGCGAAGATCGCGAGGGCCGTCGCACCGCCGAAAATCATCACCGCCATAAAGGTCGCCATCATCGCCTCCTCGCACATCGTGCGAACCGTGCCGCTGTAAATTCCCGCACAGCGCCATGGTTCCTAGATCAACCTCAGAACGGACGTTTAACCGATTAGTTCGCGCTCTGTTCCCCGCTCTTGTTCCACCTATGTTCGCACAAGTCAACCGGTGAACGATGGTTGCAAGCGATCGGCGCTTCGGCTATGGCGCGCGCCTCAACCCCGCATGGGAAGCATCATCAACCGGTGCGCTGGCCTTCCAGGCCGCGTCACTCGCTTCCCAGAGGCTCAACCGGAAGGAACACACAACATGGCGGCTCCTGTCGTCTCCATGCAGCAGCTCATCGAAACCGGCGCGCACTTCGGCCACCAGACCCACCGCTGGAACCCGAAGATGAAGCCCTACATCTTCGGCGAGCGCAACGGCGTCCACATCATCGACCTGTCGCAGACCGTGCCGCTGTTCGCGCGCGCGCTCGACTTCGTCAGCCAGTCGGTCGCCGCCGGCGGCAAGGTGCTGTTCGTCGGCACCAAGCGCCAGGCGCAGGAGCCGGTCGCCGAGGCGGCGCGCCGCGCCGGCCAGCATTTCGTCAACCACCGCTGGCTGGGCGGCATGCTCACCAACTGGAAGACGATCTCGAACTCGATCAAGCGCCTGAAGGCGCTTGAGGAGCAGCTGTCGGGCAACACCGCCGGCCTGACCAAGAAGGAAGTCCTGCAACTCACCCGCGAGCGCGACAAGCTGGAGCTGTCGCTGGGCGGCATCCGCGACATGGGCGGGATCCCGGACGTGATGTTCGTGATCGACGCCAACAAGGAAGAGCTGGCGATCAAGGAAGCCAACACGCTGGGCATCCCGGTCGTCGCGATCCTCGATTCGAACGTGTCGCCGGACGGCATCGCCTTCCCGGTGCCGGCCAATGACGACGCGGCGCGCGCGATCCGCCTGTATTGCGAGGCGATCGCGATCGCCTCGACCCGCGGCAACCAGCAGCAGCAGGCGAGCCGTGGCGTCGACCTGGGCGCGATGAGCGAGCCGCCCGCCGAGGAGGCGCTGGCCGCCGAGGCAGCGCCGGCCGAGGGCGAAGCCGCCGCCGCGTAAGGCGAATGTCACGGAGGCGTCGTACCCGACGCCTCCACTATTCCCGTTCGACGCGCGGCGATCGTCTGATTGTCGCGCGTCGACGCAATCACGAACCGAGGACAGTCAAATGGCCGATATCACGGCAGCGATGGTCAAGGACCTGCGCGAGAAGAGCGGCGCGGGCATGATGGACTGCAAGAAGGCGCTGAACGAGGCCGCCGGCGACATGGACGCCGCGCTGGACTGGCTGCGCACGAAGGGCCTGGCCGCGGCGCAGAAGAAGTCGAGCCGCACCGCCGCCGAGGGTCTGGTGGGCGTCGCCGTCGCCGGCACCAAGGGCGCGGTGGTCGAGGTGAACTCGGAAACCGACTTCGTCGCGAAGAACGACCAGTTCCAGAACTTCGTCCGCGAGGTCACCCAGATCGCGCTGGCGACCGGTGGCGATGTCGAGACGATCAAGGCCGAGACGATGCCGTCGGGCACGACGGTCGCCGAGGCGCTGACCAACAACATCGCGACGATCGGCGAGAACCAGTCGATCCGCCGCGCGCGCCAGCTGAGCGTCGCGAACGGCGCGGTCGTGGCCTATGTCCACAACCAGCAGGCACCGGGCCTGGGCAAGATCGGCGTGCTGGTCGCGCTGGAGAGCACCGCCGCCGACGACGTGCTGCAGGGTCTGGGCAAGCAGCTGGCGATGCACATCGCCGCCGCTTTCCCCAAGGCGCTGAACGAAGAGGATCTGGACGAGGCCGAGATCGAGCGCGAGCGCGCGATCGCCGCCGAAAAGGCTGGTGAATCGGGCAAGCCCGCCGACATCATCGCCAAGATGGTCGAAGGTTCGATCGCGAAGTATCGCAAGGAGCATGCGCTGGTCAGCCAGCTGTTCGTGATGGACGGCAAGACCAAGATCAGCGACGTGGTGGCCAAGGCCGGCAAGGACGCCGGTGCCGAGATCAAGCTGGTGGATTACGTCCGCTTCCAGCTGGGCGAGGGCATCGAGAAGGAAGTGTCCGACTTCGCCGCCGAGGTCGCTGCCGCTTCGGGCGTGCCGCAGGGCTGATCCGGGCGCGACCCATCAGGGTCGCAGCATGACACGAGCCGCCGTCCCGGTCCGCGCCGGGGCGGCGGTTTGCGTTCGGACGCGGCGAAAGGTGTGGCCGCGTTCGTGTCAAGCCATTGCCAGCCGCGTACCCGCCGCTTAGGGTCCGCGCCGCTTCGCCCCCCAACAATGACGGAATTCGAGTGACCGAGCCCCGCTACAAACGCATCCTGCTCAAGCTGTCGGGCGAGGTCCTGATGGGTGAGGGCGGCTTGGCCATCGACACCGCGGTGACCGCGCGCGTCGCGGAAGAGATCGCGGACGTGAAGGCGCAGGGCTATGAACTGTGCGTGGTGGTCGGCGGGGGCAACATCTTCCGCGGCATCTCCGGCGCGGCGCGCGGCATGGAGCGTGCGACCGCCGACTACATGGGCATGCTGGCAACGGTGATGAACGCGTTGGCGGTGCAGAACGCGCTGGAGACGATCGGCGTCGACACGCGCGTGCAGTCCGCGATCCCGATGCAATCGGTGTGCGAGCCGTTCATCCGCCGCCGCGCGGAACGACACCTGGAGAAGGGCCGCGTGGTGATCTTCGCGGCCGGGGTGGGTTCGCCGTTCTTCACCACCGACAGCGGTGCCGCGCTGCGCGCCGCCGAGATGAATTGCGACGCCTTGTTCAAGGGCACCTCGGTCGACGGCGTCTATGACGCGGATCCGAAGAAGGTGGCCGATGCGAAGCGTTATGAGACAGTCAGTTACGACATGGTGCTGGCGAAGAACCTGAAGGTCATGGATGCCAGCGCCGTGGCGCTGTGCCGTGATTCGGACATTCCGATCGTCGTCTTCAACATCCGTGAGCACGGCAATTTCGCCGCCGTGCTGGGCGGCAAGGGCGTGTCGACGGTCGTGCAGAAGCAAGTGGAGACTATCGATGCCCGCGTATGACAAGGCCGATCTCGAGCGCCGCATGAATGGCGCGGTGGACTCGCTGAAGGGCGACCTTGCGGGTCTGCGCACCGGGCGTGCGTCGACGTCGTTGCTCGATCCGGTGACGGTCGAGGTCTATGGCGCGCACATGCCGCTGAACCAGGTCGCGACCGTTTCGGCGCCCGAGCCGCGCATGCTGTCCGTGCAGGTGTGGGACAAGACGAACGTCGGGCCGGTGGAAAAGGCGATCCGATCGGCGGGGCTGGGGCTGAACCCGATCAACGACGGGCAAACGCTGCGCCTGCCGATTCCCGACCTGACCGAGGAGCGCCGCAAGGAACTGGCCAAGCTGGCCGGACAATATTCCGAGAAGGCGAAGGTGGCGGTGCGCAACGTCCGTCGCGACGGCATGGACGCGTTGAAGACCGACGAGAAGAAGGGCGTCTTCTCCGAGGACGAGCGCAAGCGTCACGAAACCGAGGTCCAGAAGCTGACTGACGCGACGATCGCCGACATCGACACCGTTTCGGCGGCCAAGGAGAAGGAAATCCTCAACAAGTGACGCCGCGCGCGCTCCGGAGGATCGGCTGATGGCCACCGCGGCGATCCCGCAGGCCGCAGCGACCGTCCTGCCGCGTCATGTGGCGATCATCATGGACGGCAACGGGCGCTGGGCGGCGGCGCGGCGGCTGCCGCGCGCGATGGGGCATCGCGCCGGCGTGGAGGCGGTGCGCAACGTGACGCGTGCCGCGCGCACGCTGGGGATCGAGGCGCTGACGCTGTACGCCTTCTCCTCCGAGAACTGGCGACGCCCGGCCGAGGAGATCGGCGGCCTGATGAAGCTGTTGAAGCTGTTCATCCGCAACGATCTGGCCGAGCTGATGCGCGAGGACGTGCGATTGCGCGTGTTGGGCGACTATCGCCGCTTCCCGGCGGACGTCGTCGCGTTGATCGACGATGCGCTGGCGCGCACCGCGGGCAATCGCGGGCCGATCTTGGCGATCGCGTTAAATTACGGCGCGCAGGCCGAGTTGGTCGCAGCGGCGCAGGCATTGGCGGCGCAGGCCGTCGACGGGGCGTTGGACCCGGCCACGATCGATAGCGACACGATCGAGGCGCAGTTGCAGACCCGCGACCTGCCGCCGCTCGACCTGCTGATCCGCACGTCGGGCGAGCAGCGGCTGTCGAACTTCCTGCTGTGGCAGGCGGCCTATGCCGAGCTGCTGTTCGTCGACACGCTCTGGCCGGATTTCGGGGCGGACGATCTGGCGGCGGCGGTCGATGCGTTCGGGCGGCGTCAGCGCCGTTACGGCGGGCTGTGACGCCGCGCGCATGAGCGACGATTTCCCGCTTTCGCCCACCCCCGATGCCAAGCTGCGGACGCCATCGAACCTGCGGCTGCGCATGATCGCCAGCGTGGGCATGATCGCCATCGCCTCGGTGGCGCTGGTGCTGGGAGATATCGCCTTCTGGCTGCTGGCGGTGGTGATCGCGCTGTTCATGATGGCGGAATGGTCCGACCTACACCATGTCGAGCCGCGTACCAAGCGGCTGGCGCAGATGGCGCTGAGCGTCCCGCTCGCGACGATGGCGCCGGCATGGCTGATCATCGAGCCGCATGATTTCTTTACGCTGGGGCTGATCGGTGGAGCGGCCTTCTTCGTGGTGATCGTCACGAAGCTGCCGCAACTCGCTCTTGGTGTCGTCTATTGTGGAGTGCCCGTTCTGGCCTTGGTGGTGTTGCGGCGGCATGACGAGCAGGGATTGCTCCACACCTTCTGGGCGATGGCGCTGGTGTGGGCGTGCGATATCGGCGCGTTTTTCGCCGGGCGGTCGATCGGCGGGCCGAAGCTGGCACCGCGCCTGTCGCCGAACAAGACGTGGGCGGGGCTGATCGGCGGCACGATCGCCGCCGGCGCGCTGGGGCTGCTGCTGCACGCCACGGCCGGGCTATCGCTGCCGCTGGCGCTCTGTTCGCCGTTGCTGGCAGTGCTGGCGCAGGGCGGCGACCTGTATGAGAGCTGGCTGAAGCGCCGCGCAGGCGTGAAGGATTCGGGCAACATCCTGCCGGGTCATGGCGGAGTGCTCGATCGCCTCGACGGACTGGTGCCCGTGGCGCCGGTCGCCGCGATGCTGGTGCTGATCCTGCCGAGCCTGCTCGCATGAAGACGATCAACATTCTGGGCGCGACCGGATCGGTCGGCACCTCGACGCTCGATCTGGTCGAGCGCGCGCCGGAGGTGTTTCGCGTGCGCGCGCTGACCGCCAATTGCGACGTGACACGGTTGGCGGCGGCGGCAATCCGCACCAACGCGGAACTGGCGGTGGTGGCGGACGAGAGCTGCCTTCCCGCGCTGCGCGATGCGCTGGCGGGCACCGGCATCGCGTCGTCCGGTGGCGCGCAGGCGGTGTGCGACGCGGCGGCGAACGGTGCCGACTGGACGATGGGCGCGATCGTCGGCTGCGCCGGACTGCGCCCGACGCTCGCGGCGATCGAGCGGGGCGGCACCGTGGTGCTCGCCAACAAGGAGCCTTTGGTCTCGGCGGGCGCGATCATCACGGCGGCGGCGCAGGCGCATGGCGCGACGCTGTTGCCCGCAGACAGCGAGCATAATGCGATCTTCCAGTGCCTGGATCCGGTGCAGATCGACCGGGTTCGACGGATCATCCTGACCGCCAGCGGCGGGCCGTTCCGCGACTGGTCACTCGACGACATGGCCACCGTCACCCCGGCGCAGGCCGTCGCGCATCCGAACTGGTCCATGGGCGCGAAGATATCGATCGACAGCGCGACGATGATGAACAAGGGGCTGGAGCTGATCGAGGCGGCGGCGCTGTTCCCGATCCCGCCCGAGCGGATCGAGATCGTGGTGCATCGCCAATCGGTGATCCACAGCCTGGTCGATTACGTCGACGGTTCGATGCTGGCACAATTGGGGCCGAGCGATATGCGCGTTCCGATCGCGCATTGCCTGGCCTGGCCGGAGCGGATGGCGACGCCGATGGCGCCGCTGGACCTCGTGAAGATCGGCAGGCTCGACTTCGAAGCGCCTGACGAGACACGGTTCCGCTCCCTGGCGCTCGCGCGTGCGGCGGTGACCGAGGGCGGTGCGCGTCCCGCGATCCTGAACGCGGCCAATGAAGTCGCGGTCGCGGCGTTCCTGCGCGGGGCGATCGGCTTTCTTGAAATCGCCGCAATCGTCGACGATACCCTGCAGCGCTACGATCCGGCCGCGCCGGACACGCTCGACGCGGTGCTCCACGTCGATGCGCAGGCGCGACGTATGGCCGGCGAGCGCGTGAAGGATTGCGTGGCTTGATCCAGACCCCCGGACTATCGCTGACCGTCCTCGCCTTCTTCCTGGTGATCGGGCCGCTCGTCTTCATCCACGAGCTGGGCCATTATCTGGCCGGGCGCTGGTTCGGCGTGAAGGCGGAGGCGTTCTCGATCGGCTTCGGACGTGAGGTCGCGGGATGGACCGATCGGCGCGGCACCCGCTGGAAGCTGGCGTGGCTGCCGCTGGGCGGTTACGTTAAGTTCGCGGGCGACATGAACCCGGCGAGCCAGCCGACCGCCGACTGGCTGGCGCTGCCCGCCGCCGAGCGCCAGCAGACGTTCCAGGCCAAGCCGGTGTGGCAGCGCGCGATTGTCGTCGCCGCCGGGCCGTTCGTGAATTTCGCGCTGGCGATCCTGATCCTCGCCGGGTTCGCACTGGCCTATGGCGACGCCCGGACGCCGAGCGTGGTGGGGCAGGCGATCCCTGGCACCGCAGCCGCGACGGCGGGGCTGAAGCCCGGCGACCGCGTGACCGCGCTGGGCGGCCGCGAGGTCGAGACGTTCGAGGATATGGTGCGGTTCGTGAAGATCCGCGCCGGGGAGCGCATCCGCGTCGATTACGTGCGCGGCAATACGCCGGGCAGCGTCGAGGCGGTGATCGGCACGCAGGTGCAGGAGGATCGCTTCGGCAATTCGTACCGGGTGGGGCTGCTCGGCATCTCCCCGGCCGCGCCGGTGATCGTGCCGGTCGGTGTGTTCGAGGCGCCGGTGGTGGCGGTGCGCCGCACGGTGCAGATCGTCGAGATGATGGTCGAGACGATCGGGCAGATCGTGTCCGGACGACGATCGGTGAAGGAGCTGGGCGGTCCGCTGTCGATCGCCAAGGTCTCCGGCGAGCAGATCACGCTGGGGCCGGACGCGTTCGTTTTCCTGATCGCGCTGGTGTCGATCAATCTGGGGTTCATCAACTTGCTGCCAGTGCCGATGCTGGATGGCGGGCACCTGCTGTTCTATGCGATCGAGGCGGTGCGTCGGCGCCCGGTCGCACCGGAGGCGGTGGAATGGGCCTATCGTGGCGGGCTGGTGGCGGTGCTTGCGCTAATGTTGCTGGTGACGTTCAACGATCTGGGCAACTTCGGGCTGTGGCGGCATCTGGCCGGGTTGATCGGGTGAGCAAGCTGGGGCAGGGCGGCGCACACGTCGTCGACCGCGCCCGGACGGACGACGTTTACTCTCGGGTGGGATTGCAGTGACGGTGTTGAACACTTCGACTTCGCGGGCGCGGGCCTCGGCGACCTTGCTGGGCTGCACCATGCTGGCCGGTGTGCCGCTGGCCGCGACCGCCCAGACGCGCCCGAGCGCGCCGGCACGCACACAGGCGGCGACCCGCACCCAGGCGGCGGCGCCGACCGCGACGCCCGCCGCGCCGGCTCCGGCGATCGCGCAACCCGCCGCGCGCACGATCACCTCGCTGCGCGTCGAGGGCACGCAGCGGATCGAGCCGGAAACGGCGCTGAGCTATACCAAGCTGCGCCAGGGCGAGAGCTATACCAACGAGACGCTCGATCAGGCGATCAAGGACCTGTACGCCAGCGACCTGTTCGCCGACGTCCAGATCGATGGCGCCGCGACCGGCAATATCGTGATCCGCGTCCGCGAAAATCCGATCATCAATCGCGTGATCTTCGAGGGTAACAAGCGGCTGAAGGAAGACAAGATCGGCAAGGAGGTCCGCCTCAAGCCGCGCCAGATCTTCACCCGATCGGCGGTGCGCGCCGACGTCGCGCGGATCATCGAACTGTACCGCCGGCAGGGCCGCTTCGCCGCGACCGTCCAGCCGAAGATGGTCAGTCTCGACCAGAACCGCGTCGACGTGATCTTCGAGGTGAGCGAGGGGCCGAAGTCGAAGGTCCGGCAGATCAACATCATCGGCAACAAGGTGTTCGACTCTGGCAAGCTGCGCGCGCAGATGGCCACGAAGGAAGCGCGCTTCTATCGCCTGCTGTCGTCGGGCACGTCCTACGACCAGGATCGTCTGGCGTATGACCAGCAGAAGCTGCGCCAATTCTACCTGACCGAAGGCTATGCCGATTTCCGCGTCACCTCGGCGGTCGCGGAGCTGACGCCGGACCGCAAGGACTTCATCATCACCTACGTGGTCGAGGAAGGGCCGCGTTATAAGTTCGGCGACGTGACCGTCGACAGCGACATCCGCGACTTCGACGGGAAGAAGCTGGCTGCCGGGCTGCCGATCAAGAAGGGCGACTGGTACAACGCCAAGATGGTCGAGGACACGGTCGACAACCTGAGCGAGACCGCCGGCTTGTTCGGCTATGCGTTCAGCAACGTCCAGCCCGAGTTCCAGCGTGACCGTGACGCGCTGACCATGTCGATCAACTTCCATATCGGCCAGGCGCAGCGCACCTATGTCGAGCGGGTCGACATCACCGGCAACACGCAGACGCAGGATAAGGTGGTCCGCCGCGAGGTCCGACTGGGCGAGGGCGACGCGTTCAACAGCTTCCAGGTGAAGCGCTCGCAGGATCGCATCAACTCGCTCGGCTTCTTCCAGGACAAGTTCGAGATCAAGCAGACGCCCGGCTCGGCGCCGGATCGCGTCGTGCTGGAGGCCAATGTCGAGGAAAGGTCGACCGGGCAGCTGCAGCTGTCGGCGGGCTTCTCCAGCCTCGAGCGCTTCATCATCCAGGCCAACATCACGCAGAACAACTTCCGCGGGAAGGGCCAGACGCTGAGCGCCGGCGTCAATTATTCGACCTATTCCAAGTCGATACAGCTTGGCTTTACCGAGCCGTACATCTTCGACAAGAACATCGCGCTGGGCGTCGACGTGTTCCGGCGCGATTACAACGCGTTCAACTTCATCGGCACCAACCGCAACACCACCTACAGCCAGGTGTCGACCGGCTTCCAGATCCGCACCGGCGTACCGCTGACGGAATATTGGCAGCTCGCCGGGCGCTATCAATTCTCCTACGACGAAGTCGGGCTGGACCAGAACAGCTTCTACACCAACGGCAAATGCGATCCGCTGAAGGCGGGGCGTTATCTGTGCGACTCGCTTGGCAACCGGTTGACCTCGGCGGTCGGCTATTCGCTGATCTTCGACAGCCTCAACAGCCGCCTGCGCCCGACCGCTGGCCAGCGCTTCGTGTTCAGCCAGGATTTCGCCGGGCTGGGCGGCGACGTGAAGTACATCCGCAGCAAGCTCGACTTCTCGAAGTTCGTGAACATCGGCGGCGGGTTCATCGGCTCGTTCGTCGGCGAGGGCGGCTATATCAAGTCGCTGGAGAAGTCGCGCGGCGAGGGTGTCGACCGGATCCGCATCAACGACCGTTTCTATCTGGGCGAGCCGCAGTTCCGCGGCTTCGACATTCGCGGTGTCGGGCCGCGCGTGCAGCGGCGCTATTACACCACCGATGCCGCCGGCAAGCAGGTGCTGATCACCGATCGCGACCAGTTGGTCGACGACGCGCTGGGCGGCACCGCTTACTACCTCGGTCGGTTCGAGCTGGAGCTGCCGCTGGGATCCGGCGCGCGCGAGATGGGGCTGCGCCCGTCGATCTACGCGCAGTTCGGCAGCCTGTTCAACATCACCCGTCCGCTGCCGACCGCCGTCTTCCCGACGACGACCGATGCGGCGGGCAACACGATCGTGTTGCCGCTGCCGGTGAAGGATCAGGCGGGCAACCCGCTATATTCCTATGTCAACGCCGCCGGCGTGCTGGTGCCGACGACCTGCGCCGCGGGTATCCCGAACGGCAATGGCGGGTGTAACGGCATCGTGCCCAACACGCCGCAGATCGCATCGCAGCCGTTCGACGAGCAGTTCCTGGGCAATTCGGCGCGCCCGCGCGTGTCGATCGGCATCGGCGTGAACTGGAATTCGCCGTTCGGCCCGCTGCGCATCGATCTGGCCAAGGCGCTGATTTCGCAGCGCGGCGACGACCGCAAGCTTATTACCTTCAACGTAGGGACGCAGTTCTGATGACCAAGTTCAAGCACCTCCTGCTCGCCGCCGCGCTGGCCGCGCCGGGCGCGTTCGTCGCCACCACCGCCGTCGCGCAGGTGGCAGGCGTCGCGGTTGCCGATCCGGAAGCCGCCGTCGCCAATTCAAAGGCATGGGCCACCGCGCGGACGCAGATCCAGACGACCTACAAGGCGCAGATCGATCAGGCTACCGCCCGTCGCCAGGCGATCACCACCGAGCTGCAGCCGCTGGTCGCCGCCTATCAGAAGGCCGCGGCGGCCCCCGGCGCCACCGAGGCGTCGCTGCGCACGCAGGCCCAGGCGATCCAGACTCGCGAGCAGACCGCGAATGCCGAGCTGCAGCGCCTGACCGCGCCGGCCAGCCGTGCGCAGGCCTATGCGCTGGAGCAGATTTCCGCCAAGCTGCCCGACGCGGTGAACGCGGCGGTGCGCGCCAAGAACGTCAGCCTGCTGCTGCGCCCGAACGCCGCGCTGTTCGCGCAGCCGACCGTCGACGTGACGTCGGCGATCACGGCCGAGCTGGACCGTCTGGTCCCGACCGTGGGCATCACGCCGCCGGCGAACTGGCAGCCGGGCCAGCAGGGCGACGCGCCCGCCGCCGCAGCCCCGGCTGCTCCTGCCGCCAACACCCGCGCCCCCACCGGCCGGTGAGCGACACCGCGGTTGACGCGACGAGCGGGTCGATCGGCCCGCTCGACATCGCGCAGGTGATGGCCGCGCTGCCGCATCGTTATCCGATGCTGCTGGTCGACCGGGTCGAGGAGATCGTCCGCGATCGCTCGATCCGCGCGATTAAGGCGGTGACGATCAACGAAGGCTTTTTCCAGGGGCATTTCCCGGGACGTCCGATCATGCCCGGGGTGCTGATCGTCGAGGCGCTGGCGCAGGCCGCCGGCGTATTGGCGGTGGAAAGCCTGGGCCTCGCCGGATCGGGCAAGCTCGTCTATTTCATGGCGATCGAGGGCGCGAAGTTCCGCAAGCCGGTGGAGCCGGGCGTGCTGTTGTCGCTGGAGGTCGAGTTCGTCCAGAAGCGGTCGTCGGTGTGCAAGTTCGCCGGCGTCGCGAAGATCGACGGGCAGGTCGCCGCCGAAGCCAATTTCACCGCGATGATCGCCGATCCGCCCAAGCGGGCGTGACGCGCAGATCGCTTTGACTTCGGCGCGCGTTTGCCGTAGGCGCGTGCCTTTCCTTCCAGGCTGGTCGGAACCAGCCATATCCGGAGCACGACCGATGAAGAAAGACACGCACCCCGATTACCACATGATCAAGGTCCAGATGACCGACGGCACCGTGTACGAGACTCGCTCCACCTGGGGCAAGGAAGGCGACACGATGACGCTGGAAATCGATCCGCTGGCGCACCCGGCGTGGACGGGCGGGCGTGGTCAGGTGCTCGACGCCGGCGGCCAGGTCGCGCGCTTCAACAAGCGTTTCGGCGGTGGCCTGACGCTGCGCAAGTAAGCGCGGACGTCCTTAATTGTTCGTTAGGCATGGCGGCGCTAGTATCGCCGCCATGTTCGCAGCCGAATACGCCCCCGCCGCACGTCCGTTCCGTCGCAGCAAGCGCGCGCGGATCGAACTGGACGCCCCCGCTGAGCAGAGCGGCATGGCGCGAACCTTGTGCAGGGTGGTCGATCTGTCGATCCACGGTTGCCGATTGCTCACCTTCTCCCACATGGATCGCGATCAGCCGATCTGGCTGAACCTGCCGGGGCTGGGGATGATCGCGGCGATGGTCGTCTGGGCGGACGATCTGGTGGCCGGATGCGTGTTTCAGGCGCCGTTATCCACCGATGCGTTCAATGCCCTGGTCAGTCGGCACGGTCTGATCCACTGACGCCGGCGTCCGGCGACGCAGGTAGTCGTCGATCCGCGCCGCGGCGTCCGCGGGGACGTGCAGGCCCAGCTTGCTGCGGCGGTACAGGATGTCCTCCGCGCTGCGCGCCCATTCGTGGTCGCAAAGATAGTCGATCTCGCGCGTGGTCAGGCCCGCGCCGAAATCCTCCCCCAGATCATCGGGATGACGCACGCCTGCCAGCAGGTGATCGGTGCGCGTGCCGTATGCGCGCGCCAGCCGGCGCAGCATGGAGGTGGGCAAGGCCGGGTGCCGCGCGATGAGCCCGGCGATGAAGCGGTCGATATCGCCATCCGCCATGTCGCCGCCCGGCAGAACGGCGCCAGCCGTCCACGCCGCCCCGGGGAGATACGGCGATAGTTCCTGCAGCGCGTGTTCGGCCAGTTTGCGATACGTCGTGATCTTGCCGCCGAAGATGCTGAGCATCGGCGCGCGCGTCGGCCCGGCGTCGAGGTCGAGCACATAGTCGCGGGTTACCGCCGAAGCGCTGGCGGCGTGATCGTCGTAGAGCGGGCGGATACCGGAATAGGTCCATGCGATATCCGCCTGCGCGACCGGCCGTTCGAAATAGCGCGCGACCGTTTCCAGCAGATAGTCGATCTCTGCCTGGTCGATCTCCGCGCGGCCCGGTGCGCCGTTCCACGCTTCGTCCGTGGTGCCGATCAGCGTGAATTCCTGTTCGTAGGGGATCGCGAACACGACGCGCCGATCGGGGTTTTGCAGCAGGAAGGCGTGTGCGCCATCGTAGAGCCGGGGGACGACGATATGGCTGCCCTTCACCAGCCGGACTCCGCGATCGCGCCGCGCATCGGAGACGCTGCCCAGCACCTGCGCCACCCACGGTCCGGCGGCATTGACCAGCACGCGCGCGCACACCTCCCGGCGGCCGGCATGATCCTCGATCGTCGCGATCCAGCCAGCGCCCGCGCGCTTGGCGTCGACGAGCCAGGTGTGCGTCAGGATCGTCGCCCCGCGATCGGCGGCGTCGCGGGCATTCAGGACGACCAGCCGGCTATCCTCCACCCAGCAATCCGAATAGACGAATGCCTTGGCGTCGGCGCCGCGTTTCAATCCGCGCCCGAGCGGATCACGGTCCAGCGCGACGGTGCGCGTCGCGGGTAGCTTCTGCCGCCCGCCGAGATGATCGTAGAGGAACAGCCCAAGCCGCACGAGCCACGCGGGGCGCGGCGAATTGGTTTGTGGCAGCACGAATTCGAGCGGCCAGATGATGTGCGGCGCCATCCGCCACAAGCGCTCACGCTCGATCAACGCCTCACGCACCAGCCGGAACTCGCGATATTCCAGATAGCGCAGCCCGCCGTGGATCAGCTTGGTCGACGCCGAGGAGGTGTGGCTGGCCAGATCGTCCTGCTCCACCAGCAGCACGGACAAGCCGCGCCCCGCGGCATCGCGCGCGATGCCGGCGCCGTTGATCCCGCCGCCCACGATCAGCAGGTCGGTGTCGAAGGTCGCTTCAGCCACAATGCACCCCATCACGGCGGTTCGATCACTGACATATGGCAGCTCTCGCGCGCCCTTCAAACCGGCCATTGACGCGCGCGGCAAAGACAGGAAGGTATGAGGAAGCGTCGGCGACACGGCGCACCGGGGGGAGGGGATCGCATGACCGCGCGGCACGGTTTCAGGGGCGAGTTGATCGCCGAGGCACTGGCGGTGGCGATCATCATCACGCTGGGTGATTCCGCCGCGGCGATGCTGATCCTCTATGACCCCAGCCCCTATGCGACCGCTTATTGGGGCGTCTGCATCGCCTGGGGCCTGGCGGTGACGCTGGCGATCTACGTCACGGGCGCGGTATCCGGCACGCATGCCAATCCGGCGGTGACGCTGGCATTGACGCTGTTCCGCGATTTCCCGAGGCGCAAGGTGCTGCCCTATGTCGCGGCGCAGATCGTCGGTGCGATGATCGGCGCGGCGCTGGTCTATCAATTGTTCGGCCCCGTGATCGACGCGTTCAACGAGGCGCATGGGCTGACGCGTGCCGCCGGCGGTGGCGCGAGCGTGTTCTTCACCGCGCCGGGCGCGCATATCACCCCGATCCACGCCTTCTGGGACGAGGTGGTGCTGACCGGGATCCTGTTGCTCGGCATTTTCGCGATCACCGACGAGTTCAACACGCAGGCACCGATGGCCAATGCCAGCGCGCTGATCATCGGCCTGCTGGTGGCGTGCATCGGCGCGTCGGCGGGTTATCTGGAGGGCTGGCCGATCAATCCCGCGCGCGACTTCGGCCCCCGGCTGTTCGCGTGGCTGATGGGCTGGGGCGGATCGGCGTTCCCGGGGCCGGGCCATTATTGGTGGGTGCCGATCGCCGGTCCGCTGGTTGGCGGGGTCGCCGGGGCGGCCGTCTATCAATATCTGGTGCGCCCGTATCTGCCCCCGCGGGCGCAGCGTTGACGACAAGGGAGAACGACGTGTCGCGTCCGCAGCATATCCTGGCGATCGACCAGGGCACCACCTCGACCCGCGCGATCGTCTTCGATGTCCAGACGCGGCCGGTCGCGACCGCGCAGCGCGAGTTCGCGCAGCATTACCCGCAGCCGGGATGGGTGGAGCATGACCCGGAGGACATCTGGCGCGACACGCTGGCGACCGCGCGCGCGGCGCTGGCCGACAGCGGCGTGGGGGCCGAGGGGATCGCCGGGATCGGCATCACCAACCAGCGCGAGACGGTGGTGGTATGGGATCGCGCCAGCGGCGCGCCGATCCACCACGCGATCGTCTGGCAGGATCGTCGTACCGCCGAATGGTGCGCGCGCCTGAAGGAGCAAGGGCACGAAGCGGCGGTGCGCGCCAAGACCGGGTTGCTGCTCGACCCGTATTTTTCCGCGACCAAGCTGGCGTGGATCCTCGACCATGTCGAGGGCGCGCGCGCGCGGGCGGAAGGCGGCGAGCTGGCGTTCGGGACGATCGACAGCTTCCTGCTGTGGCGGCTGACCGGCGGCGCCGTGCACGCCACCGACGTCACCAACGCCGGGCGCACCCTGTTGTACGACATCCATGCGCAGCGCTGGGACGAGGAATTGTGCGCGCTGTTCGGCGTGCCGATGGCGATGTTGCCCGAGGTGCACGACAACAGCCATGTCTTCGGCCACACCGCCGACGGTCTGTTCGACCGACCGATCCCGATCGCGGGGGTGGCGGGGGACCAGCAGGCCGCGCTGTTCGGGCAGGCGTGCTTCGAGGCTGGCATGGCGAAATCGACCTATGGCACCGGCTGCTTCATGTTGCTGAACACCGGCGAGGAGGCGGTGACGTCAGAGCATCGGTTGCTGACCACCCCGGCCTATCGCATCCATGGGCGGATGACCTATGCGCTGGAAGGGTCGATCTTTATCGCCGGGGCGGCGGTGAAGTGGCTGCGCGACGGGATCGGCGTCATCACGCACGCGCGCGACACCGACGACATGGCGACGCAGGTGCCCGACAGCCACGGCGTCTATATGGTGCCGGCCTTCGTCGGGCTGGGAGCGCCGCATTGGGATCCGGACGCGCGCGGCGCGATCTTCGGACTGACGCTGGGATCGACACAGGCGCATCTGGCGCGCGCGGCGCTGGAGGCGGTGGGATACCAGACGATGGACCTCGCCGATGCGATGGTCGCTGATGGCGGAGATCCGCCGGCAACGATCCGCGTCGACGGCGGGATGGCCGCCAACGACTGGCTGTGCCAATTCCTCGCGGACATGCTGCAGGTGCCGGTCGAACGTCCACGCCATCTGGAGACGACCGCGCTGGGCGCCGCCTTCCACGCCGGGCTGGCGACGGGGGTGTGGAAGGATCTCGACGCACTCGCGGCGACATGGGCACGGGGCGACTGCTTCGAGCCGAAGATGGACGATGCGCAGCGCGATACGCTGACCGCCGGCTGGCATGCGGCGCTCGCGAAGACGTTGACGGCGAACCGGGGCTGAGCGCGGGAAGCGCACGAGTTCGGGTTCAGGCGGGTGGTCGTCGTTGCGCGCGTAGCGGAGCAATCCAGTGCCGGATCAGGACGCCCTGGATTGCTTCGCTACGCTCGCAATGACGGCGAGAAACGTCGTCTCCGGAGGCCGTCCGGCTAACGCGCCGCGATCACGAACCGCGAACCTCAAGCCGGGGCACCAGCAGGTGGACCAGCAGCAGCGCGATCAGATAGGCGCTGCCCGCCCACAGGAACACCGGCACATAGCTGCCGACCGTTTCCAGCACCTGCCCGACATATTTCGCCATGATCATTCCGCCGATCGCGCCCGCCGCGCCGCCGATCCCCATCACCGACGCGATCGAGGTGCGCGGGAACGTGTCCGACACCATCGTGTAGAGGTTCGACGACCAGCCCTGGTGCGCGGCGGCGGCAAGGCCGATGATCGCGACCGCTGCGCTCAGGCTCGATACGCTGCTGGCGAAGACGATCGGCGTCACCAAAATCGCTGAGGCCAGCAGCGCCAGCTTGCGTCCGGCATTGACGCTGTACCCGCGCTTGATGAGCGCCGATGACAGCCATCCGCCGCCGATGCTGCCGACGTCCGCGAGCAGATAGACCGCGATCAGCGGCGGGCCGAAGGTCTTCAGGTCCAGCCCGTGCCGCTTGGCGAAAAAATCCGGCAGCCAGAACAGAAACAGATACCAGACAGGATCGGTCAGGAACTTCGCCACGACGAACGCCCATGTGGCGCGGCGACGAAAGAGCTGACGCCACGGGATCGGCGCGGTGCCGGCGTCATTGTCCTGATCGGCGGCGATATAGGCGAGTTCCTGTGCGCCGACACGCGGATGCCGCGACGGCGCGCGATAGAAGAGCAGCCACGCCACCAGCCAGATGAACCCCAGCGCCCCGGTGACCAGGAACGCCGCGCGCCAGCCGTAACTGAGCGCGATCATCGGCACCACGATCGGCGTCGCGATCGCGCCGACATTCGCACCCGCATTCAGGATGCCCGCCGCCAGCGCGCGCTCCTTCTTGGGAAACCATTCCGCGACCGACTTGATCGCGGCGGGGAAGTTCGCCGCCTCGCCCAGCCCCAACGCGAAACGCGCCGACGCGAAGCCCATCGGGCTGCGGACCAATGCGTGCGCCATCGCCGCGACGCTCCACAGCGTGATCGCGGCGGCATAGCCGAGCTTCGACCCGACCTTGTCGATGATCGGTCCGCATGCCAGCAGCCCGATCGCATAGGCCGCCTGGAACCAGAAGACGATCGTGCCGTAATCGACCTCCGACCAGCCCAGGTCGCTCTGCAACGTCGGCTTGAGGATGCCAATGACCTGCCGGTCGATGTAATTGATCGTCGTCGCGAAGAAGAGCAGCGCGCAGATCACCCAGCGGACGTTGCCGCCGGCCTTCGACGGTGGTGCCGGGTTCGGCAGTGGATCGGTCATCGGCATCCGTTACGTCAGAGCTGGAAGTTCACGGCGAGCGCGTAGGTGCGCCCGAAATAGGCGGTGTACAGCGGATCCTGACGGATGGTGTCCACCGTCAGCCGGTTGGTCTCGTTGGTGATGTTCGTCACCTCCGCGATCAGCTTGATATTGTCGGTCAGATTATACGACGCGGAGGCATCGACGAAGATCGAGCTGGCGTTGGAGGTCGAGTCCGCATCCACCGATCCGCTGGGCACCGCCGTCAGGAAGGACGCGCGATAGTTGACGGTCGAGCGGATGCTGAACTTGCTGTCCTCGTAATAGAGCGTCCCGCTGGCGGTTTCCGGCGACAGCCCGACCAGTGGCGCGACGCGCGTGCGACCGCCCCCCAGCAGATAGGTGATGTTCGAGCGGACCCGCGTGAAATTGCCCAGCGCGCCGAAGTTGCTGAGCGCACCCGGCAGGAAGCGGAACGGCAGCTGCACGTTCACCTCGAACCCGCGCAGCGGGCCGCCCGGCGTATTCACGTTGCGCTGGACGCTGAACAGATCGGTCGGGCGAAGCTGCGTGCCGGTGAGCAGCGACAGCGGCAGGCCGATGTCCTGAAACGCCACGGTTTGCGGAAGCGACTGGATGTAGGTTTCGATGTTCTTGTAGAAATAGCCGACCGAGATGAGCGAGCCGGGCGCGAAATACCATTCAAGCGCCGCGTCGAGCGTATTGGCGCGGATCGGATCGAGGAACGGGTTGCTGAACGAGGCGGTCTGGATGACCAGATTCGCGGAACCCGCCGGGATCAGCTGACCGTAAGACGGGCGGGACATGACGCGGGCGGCCGAGAAGCGCGCGATCACGTCCGGCGTGATGTCCAGCGCCAGGTTTACCGCCGGCAGCCAGTCCTCGTAGCTGCGGCTGACCTCGGAAATGACGAACCGCGACGAATAGGTCGATCCCGCCGGCGCCGCGGTGGTGATCGGGCCATAGGTATCGAGCTGGGTATGGACGTAGCGAACGCCCGCATCGCCGCGCAACGCGAACGGCAGCACGTCCTTCGTATCGAAGCGGACCATCAGATAGCCCGACTTGTACTTCTCATCGACGCCGCCGAACGTGCCGCGCGCGCATTCGATGCTGCAATAGACGTAGCTGTCGAGCCCGACCGCCTTGCGGAATTTGTTCGGATCGACCGAGACGAAATCCTGCAATTGCCCGTCGAGGTTCTTGCCGATGCCGCTGGTGGTATAGGTGAAATCGGCGATCGAGACGCCGCTCGGTAGCGCCAGCGGGGTGGTGGTGCCGAGCTGACGCTCGCGAGCGGTGTAGCGATTGGTGCGATACTGACCGCCGCCGACGAGCGTGAAGCCGGGGGTCGCCTCCCATTCGCCGTTCAGCTCGAAGGTCTTGCTGACGATCGTGTTGCGGCGGATGAAGTTCGACAGCTGCCCCTGCTGATCGCCGGTGCTGAGCGGCGGGCCGTAGCGGAATAGCGCCGGGTTGGTGGTGTCGATCCCGTAGCCGATCTTGGGGATATCGGGATTGTCACGGAAGTCGATCGACCAGTTACGCGTGTCGTTGGAATCGATCGCGACCTGCAGGCGGTTCACGTCGAGCCGCGACTCGTTGACGCCGACCAGACCGAACAGCCGCACCGTGTCGGAAAAGCGGTGGTCGAAGTTGAGGTTCGCCTGCCGGTATTCGGAGGTGAAACGTTCGTCCTGCATCTCCGAGCGCAGGTCGACGCCGTCGAACAGGCCGTGGATCAGCGAGCCATTGTCGTCGACCTCGATCTCGCGCACCGAGGTGAGCGGCTGGCCGTTGTTCGAGATCGCGCGTCCAAACGATCGCGCGTCGAAATAGGCGTCGAGACGGTTGACCTTGAAGCGCGAATACAGGCCGTCGATCGAGATGTCGGTATTGTCGCTGGGCTTCCACTGTAGCGTCAGCGTACCCGCGAGCCGCTGCTGATCCTGGCTGCTCTTCACCGGACGCGGCAGGCGCGGCAGATAGACACCGCCGCCGGGCCGACCGCTGACGCCGGTGCGGCTCATGATGTAATCATAGGCGGCGGCGTTGCCGGTGCGCGGATTGTTGGTGCTGCAATTGTTGGCATCCGCACCGATCGGCACGCCGTTCGGCTGGGTATAGCCGATCGCGGGGCTGTTCACCGCCACCCCGCGATAGCTGTAGCCCACGGGGGTGCAGAATGGCATGATGACCGAACCGCTGTAGGTCTCGCCCGGCAGCTTGGGCACCGTCGCCGAACCCTGGCCATAAACGTAGGTCGGCACGACATCGACCGCCGAATAGGCATATTCGTCGATATGCCGCTTCGAATAGGCGATGCTGCCCAGGATGCCGAACGTGTCGCCGAACTTCTTCGACACCAGCGCGGACAGGCGCGGATCGACGTCTTTCCTGATATCGTTGTAGATGCCGCGCGCGGTGCCCGAGAAGACAAAGTCCTTCTTCTGGTCGAACGGGCGCGGCGCGCGCAGGTCGACAGTGGCGCCCAGTGAGCCTTCCTCGACGTCCGCCGACATCGTCTTGCGCACCGACAGCGCGGAGAAAATCTCGGTCGGGAAGGTCACGAAATCGAACGACCGCCCGGTCGCGACGCCGCCGCGAATGTCGCTGCCGCTGACCTGCGACACGCCCTCCATGCCGTTGATCCGCACGCGCGTGAACTGCGCGCCCAGGCCGCGCACGGAGATGTTGCGCCCTTCGCCACCGTCGCCGCGCGACAGCGCGACGCCCGGGATGCGCTGCATCGACTCGGCGAGGTTCGAATCGGGGAATTTGCCGATGTCCTCCGCGACGATGCTGTCGACCGCGGCGGTTTCGTTGCGCTTCTGATTGAGTGCGCTGTTCAGCGCGGCGCGAAAACCGGTGACGACGATGTCGGCGACCTGGCCGTCGGCTGGCGCCTCCTGATCGGCCGCCGTGGTCGTGGCGGGGGCGCCTGGCGCGCCCGCCTGCGCGACAACCGGCGTCCCGACGACGAGGCTGGCGAGGCTGATCGAGGCGTAAAGGTGGCGCTTGTAGCGATGCTGACCGGTCAACTGCCCTCTCCCTGTGGGTGCCGCGTTGCCTGATGCCGCGCGCCATCACCTTTGCGGTGTATGGAAGCGCACGCGTGCCGCCCACTTGTCAGGTAGCATTGTCAGTCCATGCTGACAACCGCATGACGCAGCGATCAGACCGCGCGCCGCGCCAGGGCATGGCGGCGCTGACTGGCCTCCGCACGCGCGCGCTCGACCGCCTCGGTCTCGGTGACGTCGAGCAGATGGTCGATCACGCGCGACAGGTGATCGCGCATCGCGTTGCGCGCCTCCGCCGGAGAACGGGCCTCCAGCGCGCGGAGAATGCGGCCATGTTCGGCCATGCGATTTTCCACGCCCAGGCTGCCGGCCTTAAGCAGCACCTCGCGCGCCAGCGGCGAGCGGAAACGCATATCCCAGAAATCGGTGACGGCGGCGATGATCACCGCATTGCCCGTCGCCTCGGCGATCGCGATGTGGAAGCGGCGATCCGCATCCTCGGCCAGCGCGACGTCGTTCTCCTCCATCTGCGCGAGCAGGATGCGCAGCTCGGCGAGTTGCGCCGCATCGATCTCGGTGGCGGCGACGGCCGCGACCTCACCCTCCAGCAGCCGCCGCGCCTCGGTGATCTCGAACGCGCCGATATCCAGCTCGCGATTCGCGTCGACCGCGCCAGTCGCCAGCACGAACACGCCCGAGCCCTTGCGCGCCTCGACGATGCCCTGCATCTCCAGCGCGATCATCGCTTCGCGCACCGTCGGGCGGCTGACCTTGAAGCGCTCGGTCAGGTCGCGCTCGGCGGGCAGCCGCGCGCCGACCGGGTAGAGGCCGGCGGTGATGTCGGCCATGATGGCATCGACGATCCCGCGATACAGCTTGCCGCCACTCTCCGTTTTGCGCATCGTCTTCTCTGCTTCAGGTCTGATCCGTGTCAGCCTAGCCGAAGCGGCGAGCATGGCCAACAATGTCTGACATCTCTATTGCAAGTGGTCGGGCCGCAACCTAGGCTCGTGGACGGGAGAGGTGCGATAGCACCCGGATAAACAATGCGATCCGGCGCCGGTGCGCCGATCGCGGCAGCGGGGTAGGGCGCATGATCAAGGTCGGTCATCTGGCAGTGGGCGTGCTGCTCGCGACGGCATTGTCCGGCAGCGTCGCCGCCCGGCCGCCGCAGGCGCGGGAACAGCGCATCCCATGGCGTGACATGACGCCGCGTGTCGGACTGGCAGGTTGGCACAAGACCGGCGGCAACGCGACCTATGCCGTGGTGGATGGTGAACTGGTGGGGCGGGCCGAGCCGGGCAAGGCCAACAGCTGGCTGGTGTCGGATGCCGCCTACGGCGATTTCATCATCGAATTCGACGCACGCACCGATCCGGCGCTGAACTCCGGCGTGATGATCCGCGGACAAAGCCGCCCGGATTACCGCAACGGCGTGGTGTTCGGCTATCAGGCGGAGATCGACCCGTCGAAGCGCGCGTGGAGCGGCGGGCTCTATGACGAGCAACGGCGGCAGTGGCTCTATACGCTGGGCCGCAACGAGGCGGCGCGGCGAACCTTCCGCTCGGGCGACTGGAATCACTACCGCGTCGAGGCGATCGGCAACCGGCTTCGTACCTGGATCAACGGCGTGCCGGCGGCGGACGTTGTCGACGACATGGATGCGCGCGGCTTCATCGCGTTTCAGGTTCACGCCATCCCCGACGCGGAAGCGGCTCGCCACCCGGAGGCGCGGTTCCGCAACGTGCGGATGATCACCGATCGTCCGGCGCGGTTCGCGATGCCCGAGACGCAGCTTCCGCAACAAGGCTGGCTGTCGAACCGATTGTCGCGCGACGAGCAGCGCGCCGGCTGGAAGCTGTTGTGGGATGGACGCACCACGAAGGGCTGGACCAGCGCGAAGGGCGGCGCGTTCCCGGCCAGGGGCTGGTCGATCCGCGACGGCGTGTTGACCGTGGAGGGCAGCGACGGCGCCGAATCCGCCAACGGCGGTGATATCGTGACGACGCGGGACTACAGGGATTTCGAACTCTCGGTCGATTTCCGCCTGACCGAAGGCGCGAACAGCGGCGTCAAATACTTTGTCGACCCGGAGCTGTCGAAGGGCGCCGGCTCGGCGATCGGACTGGAATATCAGCTGCTCGACGACGCGCGCCATCCGGATGCCAAGCGTGGGCGCGACGGCAATCGCACGCTGGGATCGCTGTACGACCTGATCCCCGCCCGCAACCTTTCCGATCCCGACAGCCCGGGCAAGCGGATCAATCCGCCGGGCGAGTGGAACCGCGCGGTGATCGTGTCGCGCGGGCAGCACGTCGAGCATTGGCTCAATGGCTTCAAGGTCGTCGAATATGAGCGTGGATCGCCCGCGTTCCGGGCGCTGGTGGCGCAGAGCAAATATGCGAAATGGCCGAATTTCGGCGAGCGGGCGCAAGGGCCGATCCTGTTGCAGGATCACGGCAACCGCGTCGATTTCCGCTCGGTGAAGATTCGCGAATTCTAAGGGGGAAGGTTCGATGATCGATCGTCGCACGATGATGACCGGGGCGGGCGCCGCGCTGGGCGTCGCGATCAGCGCCCGCAGCTATGCGCAGATCAAGGGCGCGAACGACCGGCTGCGCGTGGCGGTGGTCGGGGTGAACGGCCGTGGCCAGGCGCATATGAGCGCGTTCGCCAAGCAGCCGAATGTCGCGATCACGCATCTGGTCGATGTCGACTCCGACGTGCTCGCCAAGCGGGCCGCCGCGTTCGCGGCAAAGGGCAACAGCGCACTGAAGACCGAGGGCGACTATCGCCGCCTGCTGGACAAGAAGGCGGTCGACGTCATCACCGTCGCCACGCCCGACCATTGGCACGCCAAGCTGGCGATCGATGCCATGGACGCGGGGCGGCATTGCTACCTGGAAAAGCCGATCGGGATCGCGCCGGCCGAAGGGGAAGCGTTGATCGCCGCGCAGAAGCGCACCGGGCGAGTGTTGCAGGTCGGCAACCAGCAACGCTCCAGCCCGGAGACGCAGCAACTGCTGGCGCTGGTGCGCGCCGGAGAACTGGGCGACGTCTACGAGGCGCAGACCTGGTACGCGAACAATCGTGGGTCGATCGGCACTGGCACGGAGATCGCGCCGCCGCCCAATCTGAACTGGGATATGTGGCAGGGGCCGCGCCCACGCGGGAACTACCGGTCGAACCTGGTCCACTACAACTGGCACTGGTTCTGGAAATACGGCACCGGTGAGATCTGCAACAATGCGATGCACGAACTGGATGTCGCACGCTGGCTGATGGGCGTGACCTATCCGAAGACCGTCGAAGCGCGCGGTGCGCGGCATTTCTACAAGGGTGACGATTGGGAGATGTACGACTCCCTCGCGCTCGACCTGCTCTACGATGGTGATCGCGCGATCCGCTGGAACGGGCAGAGCTGCAATGCACAGCAGACCTATGGGCGGGGGCGCGGCGTGTTGCTGCTCGGCACAAAGGGTTCGGCGGTGGTCGACCGCAACGGCTTCGAATTGTTCGATCTCGCCGGCAAGCCGTTGCGGCAGGTGAAGGCGGCGGCGACGTCGGAGACGACGGGCACGGTAGGCGAGGGGGTACTGGACGTCTATCACGCGCGCAACTTCGTCGATGTGATCCGTGGCCGCGCGTTCGCGCTCGCCTCGCCGATCGCGGAAGGGCATGTCAGCACCACGCTCTGTCATCTCGGCAACATCGCCTATCGCACGAACAGCGTGCTGAGCATCGATCCCGCCACCGGCAAGCCGGCGAGCGCGGCGGCGATGAAGCTGTGGTCGGTCGACTATCAGCCCGGCTGGGAGGTAAAGGCCTGACGCAGGCGGCGGCCATGACGCGGCGCGGGCGGCAGAGCGCGACCGGGATCGAACGGTTCGCGGCGATGGGCACGCGTGTCGAGCTGCATCGCTTCGGCGGCGGCGATCCCGATGCGCTGGCGATGGCGCGGCGCGCGATCGAGGCGGTGGACGATGCGCTGACCATTCATCGCCCGTCGTCCGCCACCGCGATGAACGATGCGCTGCGTGGCGGGCGGGTGGCGGTGATCGACGACCCGTTGCTGCTCGACGCGTTGGTGCGGATCGATGCCGGGCATGTCGCGACCGACGGCCTGTTCGATCCCACGGTTGGCGTCCAAGCGAGCGGCAGCGGTGGCTGGCAAGCGTTATGCATCGATCGCGTGGCGGCGACGGTCTCTTGCGCCGCGCCGATCGCGCTCGATTTCGGTGGGTTCGGCAAGGGCTATGCGCTCGATCGGGCGGCGGCGGCGCTTCGGGCGGCTGGGGTTACCTGTGCCTTGCTCTCGGCGGGCGAAAGCTCGATCGCGGTGCTGGGCGAGCATCCGCTGGGTGGTGCCTGGTCGTTCGGCATCCCCGACCCGCGTGATGCTGGCCGTACGCTGGTCGAGATCGAACTGATCGATGCCGCGCTCTCCGTCTCTTCGACGGTGGGCGGGGGCACGCTGGCGCCGGACCGCGCCGCGATGGTCCGCCCGCGCGATGGCGCCGTGATGGTCGCCCCGCGCGCCGCGGTGGTGACGGAGCGGAGCGGTGCGATGGCGGAGATGCTCAGCACCGCGCTGATCGTCGCCGATGACGCAGGCGTTGTGCGGTTGCATGATGGCAAGAGCCGGATGTTGTTCGACCTTGCGCCCGGCGAGCCAATCAGGATGGTAAGTGAATGACCGACAAGCAATTCGACCTGAGCCGCCGCTCGTTCCTCGATCGCGTGCTGATGGCGGGCGCGGGCAGCGTCATGGCGACGGCGGCCCCCTGGGCCGCGATGGCGGCGGGGGCGGAGGCGGCAGGCGGCAAGGTCCGCCTGGGCGTGATCGGCACCGGCGATCGTGGACGCGCGCTGATCCAGAACATCGCCAAGACGCGCAACTGCACCGTCGCCGCGATCTGCGACAGCTATGCCCCCAATCTCGCCAAGGCGCGCCAGTGGGTGACGAGCGGCACGCCGGAGTTCGCCGATCATCGCGCCTTGCTGGACGCGCGCGGGCTTGACGCGGTGGTGATCGCGACGCCGCTCGACATGCATGCGCGGCACACGATCGATGCGTTCGACGCCGGGCTGCACGTGTGGTGCGAGAAGGCGATGGCGCGCACGATCGACGATTGCGGCGCGATGGTCAAACGCGCGCAGGATCGCGGCAAGGTGTTGCAGATCGGGCATCAGCGGATGTTCCATCCGACCTATCTGAACGCGCTGCGCCGCGTGAAGGCGGGGGAGATCGGGTCGATCACGCAGATCCGCGCGAGCTGGCACCGCAACAATAGCTGGCGCCGCCCGGTGCCCGCCGACAGCGACGACCGACGCGTGAACTGGCGGCTGTATCGCGAACGATCGGCGGGGTTGATGACCGAGCTGGCGACGCACCAGCTACAGGTCGGCAACTGGTTCCTTGATGCGGTGCCGACGCGCGTGATGGGATCCGGCAGCATCTGTTACTGGAAGGATGGGCGCGAGGTGTACGACCATGTCGCTCTGATCTACGAATATGCCGGCGGTCGGAAGCTGATCTACACGTCGCTGCTGAACAATGCGCGATACGGCTGTGAGGAGCAGATCCAGGGCAGCAAGGGCACGATCGAGCCGGAGCTGGGGCGCATCTATCAGGAGGTGCCCCCGCGCACGCTGGCGCTGCAACGGATGCAGGCCGATGTGAAGCGCGGGCACAAGCGGACGATCCCGATCGGCGGGGCGACATGGTTCCCGGAACTGCCCGTGACCACGCCGGGCGAATCGCTTGGCTGGGGCGAGTATGACGAGACGATGCTGCAGTTCGAAGGCTTCGGGCAGGCGGTGCGTTCAGGCACGCCGCTGCCGGGGTTGCTGCGCCAGGCCTATCAGGCGAGCGTCGCCTCGCTGCTGGGCGAACAGGCGATGGATCGTGGCGTCGCGATGACGTGGCCGACCGGTCTGGTGACGATGTGAAGGGGGAAGAGATGACGACGACGGATCGGCGCGGGCTGCTGGGGCTGGGCGTCACCGCCGGGCTGGTCGGGCTGGCAGGCGAGGCGTTCGCCCAGTCGGCAACGCGCGGCGACGCGCCGACCGAAAGCGCGGTGGCCAAGCCGGCACCGGAGGCGCGACATCGCGTGCCGTTCGCCGTGATCGGCATGGATCACAACCATATCTATGGCATGACCGACGCGATGATCCGTGGCGGCGGGGTGCTGACCAGTTTCTACGCGACCGATCCCGCGCAGATCGCGATGTTCCGGAAACGCTATCCCGCCGCGCGGCTGGCGCGCAGCGAGGACGAGATCCTGAACGATCGCGCGATCCGCCTGGTGTGCAGCGCGGCGATCCCGAGCCTCCGCGCGCCGCTGGGCATTCGCGTGATGCGCGCGGGCAAGGACTATCTGAGCGACAAGGCGGCGGTGGTTACGCTGCAGCAGCTTGCCGACGTGCGCCGCGCGATCAAGGAGACCGGTCGCAAGTACGGCATCATGTATTCGGAGCGGCTGGAGGTGCCCGCCGCGGTGATGGCCGGGCAGATGGTCCATGACGGCGCGATCGGGCGGGTCATCCAGACGATCAACCTGGCGCCGCATCGCCTGTCGGCCCCGAGCCGTCCCGAATGGTTCTGGGATCCGGCGCGCAACGGCGGGATCCTGACCGACGTCGGCAGCCACCAGGCCGACCAGTTCGTGTATCTGACCGGCAGCAAGCGCGCGACGGTCGTCGCGTCGCAGACCGGCAATTTCGCGCATCCCGACCATCCGAAGTTCGAGGATTTCGGCGACATGATGCTGCACGGCGACGGGGGCGCGGGCTATGTTCGCGTCGACTGGTTCACGCCCGACGGCCTGCCGACCTGGGGCGACGGGCGCCTCTTCATCCTGGGGACCGAGGGCTATATCGAGCTGCGCAAATACGTCGATATCGCGGGGCGGCCCGGTGGCAACCATCTGTTCATCGCGGACCGAAAAGGGGTACGCTACATCGATTGCTCGAAGGTGCCGTTGCCGTTCGGGCCGCAGTTCATCAACGACATCGTCGAGGGCACATCTCTGGCGCAGGATCAGGACGGCGCCTTGTTAGCCGCCGAACTGGTGCTGACCGCCGAGGCGCGGGCGACGCGCGCCACGCCGGCCTGAACAACCCCGGCGGCGGTCCGCTCAGACCGCCGCCTCGATCTCGAACCGCACCCCCTCGGGAGGATAGGTCATGGCCGCCGCGCCCCGCGTCCGCCCGGCCAGCACGCGTTCGATCATGCGGGTTCCGAACCCGGTGCGCGTGGGCGGGACGACGGCGGGGCCGTTCCGTTCGATCCAGGAAAAGGTGAAGCGACGCTCGTTCGTCGTGCCGCTCAAGGCCCAGCGGATCGCGACCGATCCCTCCGCAACAGACAGCGCGCCATATTTGATCGCGTTGGTCACCAGTTCGTGAAGCGCCATCGACAGCGCCAGCGTGATATCCGGCGACAGGCGGATGGCCGCGCCTTCGATCGTGAAGCGGTGTCCGCCAACGTCCATGAACGGCGCGAGCACCCGCTCCACTATTTCCTTGATCGTGGCACCTTCCACTTCATCGCGGACCAGCAGTTCGTGCGCGGCGCCCAGCGTGGCGATCCGGCCCGCCACCGCATTGCGCCCTTCCTCCAGCGAGGAGGCGTCCCGCAACGTCTGGCTGACCACCGCACCGACCGTCGCGAGCGTGTTCTTGACCCGGTGCGTCAGTTCGCGGGCGAGGATGGCACGATGCTCCTCGGCGAACTTGCGCTCGGTAATGTTCGATGTGAAGCCGGACAATGCCAGCGGCGTCCCATCGGGCCGGCGTTGCAGCGCGCCCTGCACGTGGATCCAGCGCTGTTCGCCGCTGGGCGTCAGGATTCGATATTCCATGTCGAACGGCACGCCGTTTCGGATGGCATCGTCCATGGCGGCGAAGGCGCGATCGGCGTCTTCGCTATGGAGGCTGTCGCGATATTCCTCCATCGAGAGCGATCCGTCTGGCGGTCGACCGCAGTTGACGAGGCAGCTCGGCGACGCGTCCAGCTTCATGTCCGGCAGCGAGATCATCCACGTGCCCAGGCCGCCGGCCTTCAGCGCCAGCGCGAGCCGCGCCTCGCGCTCCTCGATCGCGATTTCGCGGCGCGCCACCTCCGCGGTCAACGCATCGCGATCGTCCTGAAGCTGGCGCACCCGATGCCGTTCGATCGTCACGTCGAGCTGCGTGGCGACGAAATAGCGCAGCGTGCCATCGGCGTCGAAGACGGGCGCGACCATCAGCCGGTTCCAGAACGGTGTCCCGTCCCGCCGATGATTGAGCAGATCGATGTCGATCCGCTCCTGCCGCGCGATCGCCTCGCGCAGCCGTGCGACATCCGCCTGGTCGGTGAGCGGCCCCTGCATGAAGCGGCAGTTACGCCCCAGCACCTCGTCGGCGGAGAAGCCGGTCAGCCGCTCGAACGCCTGATTGATGTAGACGAGCGGATGATCGGGCAGGGTCGGGTCGCTGACCACCATCGGGATGGTGGAGCAGGATACCGCCGCGAAAAACGGATCGGCGGAGTCGAGCCCCGCCGCAAACCGCGCCACCGCATCACGCACCGCTGGCGGCGGTGCGAACGGTATGACGGGCGTGAGGGGCAGAGGGGATCGTTCCAAGATATCCGCAATCTAGATCAGTCTCGGTCACAGGACAATGCCGGAACACTTTGTGAAAACGTTATCTTGTCTGCATTTTTGTTGCTGGACGCGCGGTGCGACGTCCCGTGATCAGTCTTCGGCCCGTGTGGCGGGGGTCGCCGCGCTCCACAGGACCGCATAGCCGAAGACCGCCGACAAGACAGAGGCGATCAGGATGCCGAAGGCGGCGATTTCCGTACCCTCCGCCCCCTGGAACGCGAGTTCGGCGATGAACAGCGAGATCGTGAAGCCGATGCCGGCGACCCCGCCGATCCCGACGATCATCCGCCATGTCACGCCCTCCGGCAGCCTGGCCGCGCCGATCAGGGTCGCGATCCAGGTCGCGGCGAAGAAGCCGACCGGTTTGCCGATCACCAGCCCCGCCACGATCCCCAACGCCAGCGGTGAATGCAGTGCCTCCGCGATCAACTCTCCCGACAAATGGATGCGCACGTTTGACAGCGCGAACAGCGGCAGCACCAGATACGACACCCAGGGCGTCAGCGTGCGGACCAGCCGCTCGGCGGGTTCGTCGGTTGCGGCGGCCATTTCGTGGATATAGCCAAGCTCGCTTTGCGCGCGTTCGCGCTGCTGCTCGGTTTCCGCCTCGTCGTCGCTGCGTTCGGCCCGCGCCTGCGCCGCGCGAAGACGCTCGACCGGGCGCTGCACCCGCTGCGCGAAACGCTCCTCGGACAGGCGCGAGGTGGTCGGCAGCAGCAACCCGATCGCGACGCCCGCGATCGTCGGATGCACGCCCGAACCCAGCACGCCCACCCATATCGAGACGCCGAGCAGCACATAGCCGATCGCCGCCACCCAGCCCAGCCGCAGCAGCAACAGGATACCGGCATAGCCCGCCGCCGCGACCAGCAGGAACACCCAGTCGACAGAGTCGGTGTAGGCGACCGCGATCACCAACAGTCCGAAGACATCGTCGATCGCGGCGAAGGCGAGCAGCACCGAGCGTACCGCACCGGGCAGGCGCGCGGTGAACATGGCGACGATCGCCAGGCTGAACGCGGTATCCATCGCGGCCACCACGCCCCAGCCGTGCTGCGTGTCGGTGCCCATGTTGAACGCGACATAGATTCCGATTGGCACGACCAGCCCGCCGATCGCGCCGGCCACCGGCAGGACGGCGGTGCGCAGCGTCGACAACGACCCTTTGCTGAACTCTCGCTTCACCTCGGTGCCGATGATCAGGAAGAACAGCGGCATCAGCGCATCGTTGACCCATTCGGCCAGCGGCAGCGCGATTGCGCGGGCGCCGTAGCTGAAGCGCAATTCCGTATCCCACAGCCGCTCCCAGCTCGATCCGAACGGCGAGTTGACGAGGATCAACGCGATCAGCGCCGCGATCAGCAGCGGACCGCCCGAGACTTCGCCGATCGCAAAGAACGGCGCGGCGCGCTTCAACAGGCCGGCGGCACGCGAATGATGCGCCCGGGCAGCCACCTTCCCGGAGAGACGCGGGGACAGCGCCATGAAAGCCCTTCTTCTGTGAAGGACCTATACGGCCCAGCGCGTCAGCCGTTCCGGTCCGCGCCGGGCCAGTGCTTCAGGTTAAGCTCATCAGGCTGGCATTGCCGCCCGCCGCGGTGGTGTTAATCGACGTCGACACCTCCTCGACCAGCCAGTCCAGCCGATAGCCGGTGCCCGAGGCTTGCGGGAGCACGATTGGGCCGGGCAACGCCGCGAGCGTGCCGAGCACCTCGCGCACCCGCACGGCATCGCCCTCGATCAGCGCACCGGCAAAGGCGCTCTGCTCACGCCGCCAGTCGTCGACGACCTGAACCCGCGCCGCGACGGTGGGGGGAAGGATTGCCAGCGCCTCGTGCAGCGCGGCGGCGTCGCCTACCACCACGTCGTTCCCAGCCGCCAGTGCGGCGCCCAGTTGCTCGAACAATCCGTCCCGCGTCTGCGGGAGCGCCAGGACGCGTCCGCGCGGGTGGAGCGCGTAGATGTTCCGCTCCCCCACCGGCCCCGCCAGTTCGGTCTGCGCGCCGAGCATCGACGCCACCACCGCGCCACGCACCCGCGTGGCCGCCGCCATGTCGCCCGTCTCCTCCAGCCGAAGCGCGAGATCGCGCGCGGCGGGATCGGCATGATCGGACACCACCGGCGGCGAGAGTTCGCCACCCATCACCAGCCGACCCAGATAGAGCGGGCCGCCGGCCTTGGGACCGGTGCCGGACAGGCCGCGCCCGCCGAACGGCTGGACGCCGACGACCGCGCCGATGACGTTGCGGTTGATGTAGAGATTGCCCGCCTTCACCCGGCTGGTGACGTGCGCGATCGTCTCGTCCAGCCGGGTATGCAGACCGAACGTCAGGCCATAACCGGTGGCGTTGATGCGATCGATCAGCCGATCCAGCTCCACGCGGCGGAACCGGACGACGTGGAGGACGGGGCCGAACACCTCACGCTCCAGCTCGGCGATGTCGCGCAACTCGACGATCGTCGGCGGCACGAACGTGCCATGTGCGGTGTCGCCGGACAGGGCGACCTGCTCCACGCGGTGCCCCGCCGCGCGCATCGCCGCCACGTGCTTCTCGATCGTGGACTGCGCCTCGGCGGAAATCACCGGGCCGATATCGGTGGCCAGCGTGTCGGTGCGCCCGAGCGACAGCTCGTGCAGCGCGCCACGGATCATCGTCAGCGTCCGGTCGGCGATCTCCTCCTGAAGGCACAGGATGCGCAAGGCCGAGCAACGCTGCCCCGCGCTGTCGAACGCGGAGGCGATCACGTCGGCCACCACCTGCTCGGCCAGCGCCGAGGAGTCGACGATCATCGCATTCTGGCCGCCGGTTTCGGCAATGAACGGAATGGGCGCGCCATCGGGCAGCAGTCGCTTGGCCAACTCCTTCTGGATCAGCCGCGCAACCTCGGTCGAGCCGGTGAACATCACCGCCATCGTCTCCGGCGCGGCGACCAGCGCCGCACCGACCGCGCCGTCGCCGGGGACCAGTTGCAGCACCTCGCCCGGCACCCCGGCCTCGTGCAGAATCGCGACGCCCTGTGCCGCGATCAGCGGCGTTTCCTCAGCCGGCTTGGCGAGAACCGCGTTGCCGGCCACCAGCGCGGCAGCGACCTGCCCGGTGAAGATCGCGAGCGGGAAGTTCCATGGGCTGATGCAGGTGACCACCCCCAGCGGACGCTGTGCCGCCCCCAACGTAGAGCGTGCCTGTTCGGCATAGTAGCGCAGGAAGTCGATCGCCTCGCGCACCTCGGCGATGGCGTTGGGCAGCGACTTGCCCGCCTCGCGCACGATCAGCGCCAACAGCTTCGGCATCCGTGCCTGCATGATATCGGCGGCACGGTCGAGCATCGCGGCGCGCTCGGGGGGAGCGATCGCGGCCCAGTCCGCAGCGGCACCCCGGGCGACGGTCGCGGCGGCGGCAGCGTGTTCGACGGTCATGTCGCGCACCACGCCCACGCGGTCGCGGTGATCCGCCGGATTGAGCACCGCGCGCTCGACGCCGATGGTGCCGGCGGTCCACGAACCCTCCGCCGCCATCGTGGCGCCCAGCGACGCCAGCACCGTCTCGTCGCTCAGGTCCAGCCCGGCGGAATTCTGACGGGCGCCATACAGCTCGCCGGGCAAAGCGAGCTGCGGGTTCTTCTGCCCGGGCGAGGCCATCCGGCGCACGGTGTCGGCCGGGTCCGCGACCAGATCGGCGATCGCGACGTCCGGATCGGCGATCCGGTTCACGAACGAGGAATTGGCGCCATTCTCCAGCAGACGGCGAACCAGATACGCCAGCAATGTCTCGTGCGTGCCGACCGGCGCATAGATGCGGCACGGGCGGTTCAGCTTGTCGGCCCCGACCACCTCGTCATACAGCGGTTCGCCCATTCCGTGCAGGCACTGGAACTCATAATCGCCGACCGTGAAGGCGGGGCCGGCAAGCTGGTAGATCGCGCTCAATGTCTGCGCATTGTGGGTCGCGAACTGCGGGAACACCGCGTCGCGCGCCGCCAGCAGCTTTCGCGCGCAGGCGATATAGGCAACATCGGTATGGATCTTGCGTGTATAGACCGGGAAATCGGCCAGACCATCGACCTGCGCGCGCTTGATCTCCGCATCCCAATAGGCGCCCTTGACCAGCCGGACCATGATCCGGCGTCCCGACCGGCGGGCGAGGTCGACGATCCAGTCGATGACGAACGGACAGCGCTTGCCATACGCCTGCACCACGAAGCCCAGCCCATCCCAGCCGGCGAGATCGGGATCGGTGGCCAGGCTTTCGAGCAGGTCCAGCGACAGTTCCAGCCGGTCGGCTTCCTCCGCGTCGATGTTCAGCCCGATGTCGAAACGTTTGGCCATCACCGCCAGTTCCTTCACGCGTGGCAGCAACTCGTCCATGACCCGCGCCGCCTGCGCCCGGACATAACGCGGATGAAGCGCCGACAGCTTGATCGAGATGCCCGGCCCCTCGTAGATACCCCGGCCCGCCGAGGCGGTGCCGATCGCGGTCACCGCATCCTCGTAATCGCGATAGTAGCGATCGGCATCCGCCGCGGTCGTCGCCGCTTCGCCCAGCATATCGTAGCTGTAGCGGAACCCGCGCGCCTCCAGCGGACGCGCGCGCTTGAGCGCTTCGGCGATCGTCTCCCCCGTGACGAACTGCTCGCCCATCATCCGCATCGCCATGTCGACGCCGCGACGGATCACCGGCTCGCCCGCGCGCGCGATCAGCCGCGTGAGCGCCGCGCCCAGCCCGCTGTCATTGACGCTGCCGGTCAGCTTGCCGGTGACGACCAGGCCCCAGGTCGCGGCATTGACGAACAACGAGCGTCCATCGCCGACATGCGCACGCCAGTCGCCGCCCGCGATCTTGTCGCGGATCAGTGCGTCGCGCGTCGCGGTATCGGGAATGCGCAGCAGCGCCTCGGCCAGGCACATCAGCGCGACGCCCTCCTGGCTGGACAGCGCATATTCCTGCACCAGCCCCTCGACCCCGGTGCCCTTGTGCTTGCCCCGCAGCGCGGAGACGAGCGCGGTCGCGGTCGCCGCCGTCGCCGCGCGGATCGTATCCGGCAGCGTCGCGGCGTCGATCAGCGGCGCGAGGCACTCGGGCTCGCTGCGACGATAAGCGGCCGTGATCGCCTGACGCAGCGCGGTCGGCGTGCGGACGGGCGGCGCGAAACGGGCGAACGGGGGCAGGGGTGCGGTCATCGCGTAAAGATCCTCTCGACGGCGCCACATAACCGATAGCTGGCTGGCGATCCGCCCGCATTTCGGGCAGAATCGTGCCGAACGAACCTATTTGAGGGCGTATGGCAGATCAGATGGACGCGAAAGGCGCGCCCGCCGGGCAGATCGACACGTTCGATCGCAAGATCATCGATGCGCTGCGCGCCGAGGGCCGGCTGTCCGTTGCGGAGCTGGCGCGTCGCGTCGGATTGTCCAAGACACCGTGTCAGGTCCGGCTGCGGCGGCTGATCGACGGCGGCTATATCCTCGGCTTCCGCGCGATCGTCGATCCCGCGCGGCTCGGGATCGATCATGTTGCCTTTACCGAGGTGAAGCTGTCCGACACGCGCGAGGCCGCACTCGACGAATTCCGCCGCGCCGTGCTGCGCATCCCGGAAGTGGAGGAATGCCACATGATCGCCAGCAGCTTCGACTATCTGCTCAAGGTACGCACCGCGGACATCCGCCGCTATCGCGAAGTGCTGGGCGAACGCATCTCGTCGCTGCCGCACGTCGCCAGCACCTCCACCTTCGTGGCGATGGAGACGATCCGCGACGCCGGACTGTGAGGCTTAGTGATTCTTGAGCGCGACGATGCACAGGATCGCGCTGATCGTGGCGATCAGCGTCAGAAACAGGGTGAAGGCGAGAACCTTGGCGTGGCGGCGGACACGCTGGCGACGGTGATAACGGCTGACGATGACCCGGACTCGATTGTTGCACCTGCGGCATCAACACTAGCGATGCCGCCTTGCTCCGCGATGAAGCGACTAGGTCGGTTCATCGCCCGCATGCGCCATCCGTGGCGATCGCGGCGTGCGCCGCCTCCTGCAGCGCCGCCGTCTCGGCTTGCGAGAAGCCGAGGTCACCCGCAGCGCCTTCCGCCGCGCCGAGCGTGCGCGGATCGATCCCGGTGACCCGCGCGAAGACGACCAAGGCCTCGAGATAATAGCCGTAGCTGCTGGCGTGATATTGATCGTAGGACCACAGCGGCATGCGCGAATAATCGATGCCGTCATAGGGGTTGGCATCCGCCGCCCCGCTGTTGATCGCGCAGGTGAATGCCTGCCCGACCGGTGCCACGTCGGCGCGGGCGCGGGCGGCGGCGCGATCGGTGGCGCGGCGCAGGTCGCCGGCCATCGCCGCGACCGGGGTGCCGGACCAGCGACGCCCCGCCAGGAACACCAGGTCCGGACGGGTCCAGGTGGCGGTCATCGTGAGCGCGACGCGCGGATTGAAGCGACGGAACAACGCCGCGATCCGATCGGCCTCCGCGATCGTCGTCGCGGCGTCGCCGGGGCGATCGGGATCGAGGGTGCTATATTGTTGCAGCACGACGTGATCCCAGGCGCGCCCGATCGTTCCGCCACGCTGCGCAAGGTGCCAGCCCAGCGTCTTGCCGGGCGAGGTTTCCAGCGACACCTGCCAGTCGAGTCCGGACTCCTGCGCAAACCGGCTGAACAACCCGGGCACGCCACCGATCGCCTCACCGTTCAGATCGGTCACGCGATCGGCGTTCAGCACGCGCACTGGCGAATTGGCGCCGAAGGTGAAGCTGTTACCGACGAACAGGATCGTCTTCGCCGCGACGGGCGACGGAAGAAGGGCGAGCGAGAGGGCGAGGGGCAGGTTGCGCATGGCCACCGCGCATACCTTTAACGGCGCATCGCGTGAACCGGCATCCTTCCCGAAACGGTTGCGACGCAGCGACGATTGCGGCACCCGGCCATGTGGGTACGGGGCGGAAGGATGATGGTTTGGTGGTGGGGAGGGCAAAGGAAATCGGCGCGTCGACGAACAACAATGCCGGCGCGGGCGCGACGCGCGCCTGGCTTGACGAGGCCGTGCGCCGGATCGAGGCGGACTTCAACCGCTCCGCCGATACGCATCTGATCCATCTGCCGCTGCCGCGCTATCCGGGCATCGACCTGTACCTGAAGGACGAAAGCAGCCACCCCACCGGCAGCCTGAAGCACCGACTGGCGCGCTCGCTGTTCCTCTACGCGCTCTGCAACGAGTGGATCGGCGCGGACACGACCGTGATCGAGGCATCATCGGGCTCGACGGCGGTCAGCGAAGCCTATTTCGCGCGGATGCTGGGGCTGCGGTTCATCGCGGTGGTGCCGTCCTCCACGGCAGCGCCCAAGCTGGATGCGATCCGCTTCCACGGCGGCGAAATCCACGCCGTCGACGATCCACGCACGATCTACGACGCCGCGCACCGGCTGGCGGCGGAAACCGGCGGCCACTACCTCGATCAATTCACCTATGCGGAACGCGCGACCGATTGGCGGGGCAACAACAACATCGCAGAGAGCATCTTCGCGCAGATGGCGCAGGAGCGACACCCCATCCCGGCGTGGATCGTCTGCGGCGCAGGAACCGGGGGCACGTCGGCGACGATCGGGCGCTTCATCCGCTATCAGCGGCATGCATCGCGCTTGTGCGTCGCGGATCCCGAACAATCGGTGTTCCATCGCCATTTCGCCGATCGCGGCACGACGTTGCTGCGCGAGGGCAATGGTAGCTGCATCGAAGGCATCGGTCGCCCGCGCGTCGAACCCAGCTTCGTGCCGTCCGTCATCGATCACATGATCGCGGTGGCCGATGGCGACAGCATCGGGGCGATGCGCGCGCTGTCGCGGCGGCTGGGGCGCGGCGTCGGCGGATCGACGGGCACGAACCTGTGGGCGTGCCTGAAGCTGGTCGAGGCGATGGCGGCGCGTGGTGAGCACGGCAGCATCGTCACGTTGCTGTGTGACGGTGGGGATCGTTACGCCTGCACCTATTACCGCGACGACTGGCTGAGCGCGCGGCACATCGCGTGGCATGCGGCGGAGGCCACGGCGCGCGTCGCCCTCGGCATTCCGAGCAGCGGGTGACGCCGCAGCTTGACAGCCCGCACGCCCCGCAACAATCGCAAGGGCATGCGCGCGGCATGATGCATCACCGCGCGGGGCGGCAAGAGGGTAGACAGGATGGGGGGGCAACGTCAGTCGGTGACGATCCGGCATGTCGCCGCCGATGCCGGCGTGTCGATGCAGACCGTCAGCCGCGTCATCAACAACGAGCCGAACGTGCGCCCGCACATGGCGGAGCGTGTCCGCGCCTCGATCGCGAAGCTGGGTTATGTGCCGTCGATCGCGGCACAGCGGTTGAGCGGATCGCGATCCTATCTGATCGTCGCGCTGAACGACCGGGAGCGCACGCTGGCCGACTGGCGCAGCCGCCAGGGCAGCGATTGGGTGAACCAGATGCTGTTGGGCGGGATGCTGACGTGTGCGGCGCACGGCTATCGCCTGATCGTCGAGCTGGTCGATACCGATCATGCGCAGGTCGAACGCGAATTATCCGGCGCGATCGCGGCGCTGCGGCCTGACGGCGTGATCCTCACCCCGCCGCATTCCGACAATCCCCTGATCCTCGCGATCCTCGCGGCCCGTCACATCCCGTTCGCGCGGATCGGATCCTGCGCCGATGGTCCGGGCTTCACGATCGACATGGACGATCGCGGCGCTGCGGCCCTGGCGACCCGGCGGCTGATCGACCTGGGGCACCGGCGGATCGGCTTCATCGCCGGGCCGACCGACTACGCGCAGAGCGAACGGCGCGTGGCCGGTTGGCGCGACGCGATGGCGGCGGCGGGACTGGCCGACACCGGGCTGCTGGCCCCCGGCGACTTCGGCTTCGCGTCCGGCACCCGTGCCGCGACGCAATTGCTCGATCTCGCGCCCGCGCCGACCGCGATCATCGCCAGCAACGACCAGATGGCGCTGGCGGCGCTCGATCAGGCGCGCACGCGCGGCCTCGCGGTGCCCGACGACCTGTCCATCGTCAGTTTCGACGACACCCCGGTGGTGCGTTATACGCATCCGCCGCTGGCGGCGATCTCGCAGCCGATTGCGGATGTCGCCGCGCGCGCCGCCGAGATGATCATCGCGCGCACCATGGGCAGACCGGTGGAGGAGGAGCGGGTGGTCATCCCCTCCGCCTTCGTCCCGCGCGCCTCGATCGCTCCGCCGCGTCCACCGCACTGTGTTTCCTTGTAAAGTCACCCACAGCCGTTACTCCATGCCGGCAACGCCACCGCCGGCAGCGCGGGGCAACTTCGGGAGAACGACCATGCGTTTCGCACTCGGCATCGGCGCGGCCCTTTTGATCGCGGCATCGCCCGCCGCCGCGGGTCCGCCCGCTGGTCGACCCAACACGTTGACGGCGCGCGAGCGCGCGCAGGGATGGCGCTTGCTGTTCGACGGGCGTGACCTGTCGGGGTGGCGCTCGTTCGACGGCAGCGCGCCGTCGCGCGGATGGACGGTGCGCGACGGCACGTTGATGCTGACCAAGGCCGACGGCAAGATGAGCGGCACCGATCTGGTCACCGACGCGATGTTCGGCGCGTTCGAACTCTCGCTCGACTGGAAGGTGCAGCGTGGCGGGAACAGCGGCGTCCTCTACCTCGCGCGCAACGTATCCGGTGCGCCGCTGCTGTACGAGAGCGGGCTGGAGATGCAGATCCTCGACAATGCGGGCCATTCCGACGGAAAGATCCCGACCCATCGCGCCGGCGCGCTTTACGACATGACGGTGCCGCGGGAGGGTGCGTCGCATCCCGCGGGCACGTGGAATCACGCGCGCCTGCTGGTGGAGCCGGGCCGGATCCGGCAATGGCTGAACGGGGTGCCGACCGCCGACGTCTCGTTCGGCGACGCGGCCTGGCGGCAGCGCGTCGCGGGATCGAAGTTCGCGACGATGCCGCACTTCGGCGCGTTTTCGAGTGGGGTGATCGGCCTGCAGGATCACGGAGAGCCCGTGGCGTTCCGCAACATCAAGCTGCGCCCGATCGGCCCGTCCGCCGTGGCGGCGGCGCGCTGATGGCGGGCGCGGACGCGACGTTCGACGTCATCATCGTCGGTTCGGGGGCGGCGGGCGGCATGGCCGCCTACAGCCTGACGCGTGCCGGACTGCGGTGCCTGATGCTGGAGGCGGGGCGCAGCTACGACCCGCAAGCGGAGGTGAACATGTTCGCCCCCGAGAGCGACGCGCCGTTGCGCGGCGCGAGCACCCCCGACAAGCCGTTCGGCTATTTCGACGCGACGGTCGGCGGCGGCTGGCAGGTGGAAGGCGAGCCCTATACGATGCGCGAGGGCAGCGATTTTCGCTGGTATCGACCCCGGATGCTGGGCGGGCGCACCAACCATTGGGGACGTCACGCGCCGCGCTTCGGACCGTATGACTTCAAGCCCTTCTCACGCGACGGGCTGGGGGTCGACTGGCCGATCGGCTATGACGATGTCGCGCCGTTCTATGACCGGGTCGAACGGATGATCGGCGTCAACGGCGGCCCGATCGGGCTGGAGAACCACCCGGACTCGCCCCCCGGCTGCCTGATGCCGCCGCCCAAGCCGCGCGTGACGGAAATGCTGATCACCGCTGCGGCGGAAAGCCTGGGGATCCCGGTGCGCGCCGCGCACACGGCGGTGCTGACGCGCGACATGCCCGACAAGGTCGCGCCGCGCAGCGCCTGCTTCAACGCGACGCCGTGCACGCGCGGCTGCACGATCGGCGCGATGTTCCAGACGACCACCTCGTTGCTGCCGATGGCCAAGGCCACCGGCAAGTTGCGGCTGGTGACGGATGCGATGGTGTCGCGGGTGGTGATGGGCAAAGGCGGCCGCGCCGCCGGAGTCGAATATGTCGATCGCAAGAGCGGGGCGCGGCACCAGGTGACGGCGCGGGCCGTGGTGCTGGCGGCGGGCACCGGCGAGACGACACGGTTGCTGCTCAACTCGGGCGAGCAGGGGCGCGGGATCGCCAGTTCGTCGGGCGAGTTGGGGCGCAATCTGACCGATTCCACCGGCGCGTCGTTTCGCGCCTATATTCCGGGGCTCGCCGGTCGCCCGCGCTACAATGAGGACGGGATCGGCGGCCAGCACATCTACATCCCCTTCTGGCAATATCAGGAGCAGAAACGCGGCGAGCTCGACTTCGCGCGCGGCTACCATTTCGAGATCGGCGGACGGTTCGGCATCCCGCCGGCGGATGCGCTGCCGCGCGGCTGGGGGCCGTCGCTCAAGCAGGCGGTGCGCGCCGCGTCGGGCGCGACCATCAACCTGACGCTGCGTGGCGAGATGATCCCCAACAAGGACACGTTCTGCGAGATCGATCCGACCGTGAAGGATCGCTTCGGCATTCCGGTGCTGCGCTTCGCGTTCAAATGGTCGCGTCACGAGGTCAACCAAGTGGCGCATGGCCGCCGCGCTGCGCATTCGGTGTTCCGCCGCATGAACGGCACGATCCTCGATCCCGATCTGCCGCCGGAAAAGATCATGACCGCTGGCGGTGAGATCATTCACGAGCTCGGCACCGCGCGCATGGGGGCCGATCCGCGCTCCTCGGTGGTGGATAGCTATGGCCGGGCATGGGACGTGAACAACGTCGTGGTGATGGATGGCGCCGCCTTCGCGTCCGGCCCGCACAAGAACCCGACGCTGACGATCCTGGCGCTCGCCTTGCGCGCGTCGGAGCGGCTGGCGGCCCAACTGACGACGGGAGCGGCGGCATGACCCTGACACGACGCACGACGCTGCAATGGCTGGCGGCGGCGACCACGCTGGCGCTGGCGGACCGCGCCCCCGCGCTGGCGCTCGCGGGTGATGGCCCGCCACCGCCCTTCGCGGTCGTCGCATGGCCGGCCGATGTGCCGCCACTGTCGCCGGCGCGCGGTTATGGGCGCGATCCCGACCTGACCGCGCCGACGGTGCCGTGGCCGCTGACGCTGTCGAAGGCGCAACGCGCCACGATCGATCTGCTCGGCGACATGATCCTGCCGGCCGATGCCGGCTCGCCTGGGGCGGGCAGTTTGGGAGTGGGTGCATTCGTCGACGAATGGATCAGCGCGCCCTATCCGCAACAGCAGGAGGATCGCGCGAAGTTGATGCGCGGGTTGTCGTGGCTGGATGCGCAAACCCGCGCGCTCCACGGGACCGGCTTCGCCGCTGCGACGGTGCCGCAGCGGGCGGCGTTGCTCGACGCGCTGACGGTCGCGCAGCCAGCCGCGGCGATGGTTGCCCCGGTCGCGTTCATGGACCGGCTGCGCTACCTGTTCGTGCTCGGTTATTACAGCCTGCCCGAAGGCAAGGGCGACATGGGCTATATCGGCGACCAGCCGACCGAGGGCGCCTATCCAGGCCCGACGCCCGAGGCGCTCGCCCATCTGGCGGCGCTGCTGGAAACGTTGAAGCTGCCGTCGCGCCCGGCCTGAGTTGTGCGGGCCGGGGCGGTCGCACGACCGCCCCGGCGGCGATCAGAATTTCGCGCGGATCCCGAAATTGTAGCGCGCGCCCGTGTCCTGCAACAGCAGGAAGCGGTCCTTTATCGCAGACCATTCGTCGATATACTGATTGGTGACATTCACCCCCTGCAGATAGATCTGGAAGTTGTCGGTGAAATCGTACGACACGTTGAAGTCGAGCTGGCCATAGGACGATCGGTTGCGTGGGCGCGACTGGCTGTCGCGGCAATTGCGCAGATACTCCGACCGCCAGTTGTACGACACCCGCGCCGAAATCCCGTACTTCTCATAGAAGACGCTGCCGTTCGCCGAATGCGGTGACAGACCGTTGTAGCCGCACGGATAATCGGTCAGCGTCTGGTCGCGCTGCGCGCTGCTCGACACATAGGTGTAGTTGCCGGTCACCCCGAAGCCCGAGGCGAAACCGCCCAGCGCGTCGAACGAATATTGCCCGCCGACCTCGACGCCCTTGATCTTGCCGCTCTGCCCGTTGCGGGTCCGCGTGTCCTGGAACACCCGCCCGAACCGCTCGACCGGCAGCGTCTGCAATTCGAGGAAGTCCGACAGATCCTTGTAGAAGCCGCCGACGCTGACGTAGCTGACGCGCGAGAGATACCATTCCAGCGCGACGTCGTAATTGGTCGATCGGAACGGCAGCAGGCTGGGATTGCCGCCCGACGACAGCGGCACCGAGATGCGCCCGCCAAAGTCGTTGTTGACCCCCAGATCGGTCAGCGTCGGGCGCGTGATCGTCTGCGAGAAGGCCGCGCGCGCGATCAGCTTGTCGGTCAGATTATACTTGATGTTCGCCGATGGCAGCGCGTTGACATAGCTGTTGCGCACCGACACCGCCGTCGCCGGGCCATAGGTATATTGCAGCGTATCGTCGCCCGGCGTGTTCGCGATGCTGGTGACGGGCGTGTTGAACCCGGCCGACAGCACGTCGGTGCGGATCACGCGGACACCGGCATTGCCGGTCCACCGATCGTTCCCGAATTGCATGTTGATATAGCCGGCGGTCAGCCGTTCGCGGACGTTGACGGTGCCGCGAAGCTGCTCGCGCACCCCGAACGGCCCACCCGGCAGCGCCAGCACCTGTTGCGCGAACGCCGCCTGTTCCGCCGCGGTGCGCCCGTTGGTGGGAATCGCCAACGTCGCGGGGTTGTTCAGATAAGCGAGGAACGCGTCGGCATCGAATTCGAACGCGGTGGGCGGGATATCGCGTCCGCCACCCAGCAGGTTCGACCAGTCATAGGATTGTAGCAGGCCGGACGCGATCGGCACCTGATATCCGCAATAGGTGCAGCTGGAATCGCTGTTGTTGAACGAGCGGTTGACCTTGCGCCGCTCGGTATAGGAGCCACCCAGCACCACCGATTGCAGGATCGATCCGTCGATCGTCCATTTTGAATCGAAGTGATATTCCGACCCGCGATCACGTGACGTGTTGCGGTCGATCCCCATATAGTGCAGCCGCATCAGATCGGGATTGTTGATGATGCTGTTGTCGTACGAAACGGTCGGCAATTTATCCCCGCCGTTCACGTTGAACTGATAATTGTACGGCAGCAGCGCACCGATCACCAGATACTGGTTGGGAGACGCGCGGTTCGCTCCCGTCGTCGACGCGTCGAAGCGCAGCTCGACATTGTCGACCGGGTTCCACTTGATGTTGCCGCCGATCTGATAGCTGTCCGACTGCCGGTTGGTCAGATTATAGACATGGTCGATCTTCGCACTGACGCCGTTGTTGGTCAGCCGGTCGGCATAGGCCGCCGCGAACGCCGGATTCTGCGCGATGAAGTCGCGCCCGATCATGCTGAAGTCGGTGGCGTTGCCGTTGCCGTCGATGGTCGGCAGGTAATAGGGCGCCGCCATGAAGTTATCCATCTTGCGCGTCGTGCCCGAGACGTTGAAGCGCGAGTAGATGCCGTCGACGCTGATCTCCAGCGTGTCGGTGGGACGGAATTGCAGCGATCCCGACACGTTGATGCGTTCGCGGGATTCCTGCGCGCGCTGATAATACAGGCTTTGCGGCACGTTGATGGTCCCGCTCACCGGATAACGCGGGTCCGATCCCTGCAGCAACGTCGGCACGCCGCCGATGTTCTGCACGATGTCCGGCCGGCCGTTGATCCACCCGTCGACCGCGATCGTATCGGTCTGGTTGCGGCGGTTCGTGTAGGATCCGGCAAGCAGCATGCCGAAGGTCTTGTCGGGGTTGGTGTAGGATACGGTGGCGGCCATGTCGGGTGACAGCTTCTCGCGGAGCGTGTCATAGATGCCGCCGATCTGCGCGGTGGCGTGCACCCCGCTCTTGGCATCCAGCGCGCGGGCGGTGACGATGTTGACCGTCGCGCCGATCCCGCCTTCCTGCAACTCTGGCACGGGCGACTTATAGACGTCGGTGCGCTGGATCATGTTCGAGGACAGCACGTCGAACGAGAATTCGCGCCCGGCATTGTCGGTCGCCATGACACGGCCGTTGACCAGAACGGTGTTGAATTCCGGTCCCAGCCCGCGAACGGTGATGAACTGCCCCTCGCCACCCGAGCGGTCGATCGCGACGCCGGTGATCCGCTGCAGCGATTCCGCGATGTTCGCGTCGGGAAACTTGCCGACGTCGACCGCGCTGATCGAATCCACGATCTGGTTGGCATCGCGCTTGGTCTGCGCGGAGGAACTCAGGCTGGCGCGGATGCCCGTGACGACGATGTCGTCCGCCGCCGCGCCATCGGCGGCTGCCGGCGCTTGCGCGGCGGGTGGCTGTTGCGGGGAGGAAAGCGCGGTGGGGTCACCGGCGGCGGATGGTACGGCGGTCACGTCCACATCGGGTCCGGCCTTTGCCGCCTGCGCCTGTGCCAGCGACGGCAACGAGCATCCGGCGCCCAGCGTCGCCAGAATCCACAGCAATTTCATTGGCCTCTCCCAAACCTATATCTTGGCAACCTTCGCGGGACGCCGTCGGTCCGGATCTGTCATGTCCGCCCGGTCGATCGGAACCCCGCGCGCCGAGAGGATCGCCCGCCCTATGGAGCAGCAATGAAATTGCGGTGAAACATCTGATAGATACGATGAATGAATTCGGGGCTGCGTCGATTGGCAACCCCGGTTAATAGATGTCGCGGCGGTAACGCCCGTCAGCCAGCATGTCCTCCAGCACGGCGTCGCCGAGAATGGCGGTCAGTGCCGCGTTCACACCCGTCGCCATGCCGGCCAGACTGCCACAGACGTAGATCGCGCCGCCGCCCGCCACGACGGTACGGATGTGCTCGGCGGATGCCGCCACCGCATCCTGGACGTAGCGCGGCGATGTGCCAGCGCGCGACCATGCGCTCACCGTCTGCCGCAGCACGCCGCGCCGCGTGAGGTCGTCACGTTCGGCGCGTAGAAAATCGTCCTGCGCCGGGTGCCGCTCCCCGAAGAACAGCGAGGCTGGCGCACCGCCCCCGACAGCACGATCGCGCAGGTGCGCCATCAAGCCCGCGAGCCCGGTGCCGTTTCCGATCAGGATCAGCGGGGCGTCGCGGTCGTCGGGCGCGTGGAAGCCCGGGTTGGCGCGCACCCGTGCCATCACGGTCCCGCCCAGCGGCGCATGCGCGCTCAGCCATCCCGAGCCCAGACCGGAAAAGCCGTCCGCTGCTCGACAGGCGCGCACGATCAATTCGACGCGGCCACTCTCCGCCACCGATGCGATCGAATAATCGCGGTGCGGCAGCGGTGGCAGCGTGTCGATGTCGAGCGGGTCGGCGGCGTCGATCGGTAGCAGACGCGTCATCAAGGCGGTGCGATCGTCATCGTTGGCGGGCAGGTCGTGCGCGGCGATGAACGCTGCCACGCGTGCCGGATCATGTTGCGGCGACACCTCCAGGATATCACCGGCGGCCCATGTCATCACCGCCGGATCGCGCGGCGCCAGTGCGATATGCCAGGCGGCGTCGCCGCTGCTGCCGGGGTTCAACAGCCGTCGCTCGACCAGCCGCCATTCGGTCATCGGCGCGGGCGCCCAGTCCGGCTGATCGGTGTGCGCGCCCAATCCCGCGAGCTGCTGTTGCCACTGGCGTTGCGCGTCAGCGTCGTCGCCGTCCATTTCGACCGGATCGAACAGCCGGGTCGCGCTCGAGGCGTGTAGCCAGCGGTCGACCTGGTGCCCGAACGCGCAGAAATTGGGGTATTCGCGGTCGCCCAGCGCCAGCACCGCATAGGACAGGTGCGGCAGGGCGGGGGGCAAGGCCGACAAGGCTCGCCCGAAGCGTCGCGCATTGTCGGGGGGCTCGCCCTCGCCATAGGTACTGGCGACGACGAGCAAGCGTTTCGCCTTCGCCATCACCGCCGCGTCCAGCCCGGCCACGGGCATCGCCACCGCGTCGGGCAGCGCCTGCGCGGTCAACCGCGCGATCCGCTCCGCCGTGCCGGTCTGCGTGGCGAAAGCGACGATCGTGGTGGCGGCGCCGGGTGGCGGCGACGGCGCGTCGTCGGCGATCGCCGCCAGCGCGTGCTTGCGGCGGCGGCGCCCGATATACAGCAGAAGGCCGGTGACCGTGAACAGCGGCATCGTTGCGCTGGACAGCATGATCGCCACGCGCCCCGGCAGCCCGAAATAGGCGCCGCGATGCACTTCGAAGACACTGGTCAACAGGTCGGCGCCGACGGTGCGATCCGCATAGCGCTCGTCCGACAGCACCGCGCCGGTCCGCCCATCGATCACGAATTCGTCGGCTACCCGGTCGTGCCGTGCGCCGGGCAGCATCGCGCGGAACTGCACGGCAGCGCCATCGCGCGCGCCGGCGGTGACGGCGTCGTATGTGCGCCCCCGCGTCACCTGATCGAACCGTGCCCAGGCGAGCGGAAGGTCGGGCTGCGCATCCTTCGCGCCGGCGCCACGTGGGGCATGGTTGCGCTCGACCGCCAACAGGTGCTGCACCCCGCTGCGATACCAGTCATACGACCACCACAATCCGGTGCCGGCGCTGATGAGGTAGAACAGCAGCACCCATCCGCCGACCACCGCGTGCAGCGCCCGGTAGAGGTTGCGCCCCGTCATGCGCAGATCGAGCACCAGCCAGTTGCGCCAGTCCAGCGGGCGTCGCGGCCAGCGCAGGTACAGCCCCGACAGCGCGAAATAGATCAGCGACAGCGCCGCGAAGCCGGTGATCTGCCGCCCCACGCCGTTGCCGTGGCCGGGCAGGGCGAGCCAGCGATGGAGATCTTCCACCACGCCGTAGAAACGCTCGCCACGTGCCTCGCCCAGGATCGTGCCCGTCGCCGGATCGACATAGGTGGTGCGTCGCTCCTTCGATGTTCCCGGCGCGTAGCTGATCGCGGCCGCGCGCGTGGCATCGCGACGCACGATCACGCGCATGATGCGTGCGTCCGGGCGCTGCTGCTGAAAGCGGGCGATCAACATGGGGGCAGGGAGCACCGGCCGCTGGCCCGGCGTGATCGTCACAATACCGGGATTCAGGGTGGCGAGGATCTCCGGCTCAAAGCTCATCAGTGCCCCGGTAATCCCCATCACCGCCAGCACAAACCCGGCGGTGATGCCAAGAAACCAATGAATCTGGAAGAAAACCGACCGCACCCACGCCCCCGAAATCGGTGAGATTGGTTCGCAATAGCGGTCGGGCACAGCACGGTCAATCGGGCCGGCGGCAGGTGCGCCCGCAGATTATGCCGTTCGCGCCCCCCGCTTCCGGCATGCCAGCACCACCCAGCGGCGATTGCCCGCGACGCGTCGTACATCCCAATGACATTCCGACGCGACGAGGAAGTCGCGGTGCAGCCACCGGCTGTGCTGCGCGAAATCATGGAAGTCGATCCGGTGGTGCGCCAGGACCAGCATACCGCCATCGCGCAAGGCGCGCCCGGTCTCGGCGGCCGTGGCCCGCAGCGCACGCGGCGACAGGTAGTAGAGTAACTCCGCCACCACGACCGCATCGTAGCGGGGGCGGGGGGAACGGCCGGGCACCGCCAGTCGGATCGCGCGCGCGCGCGGCGCATGATCGGCGATCGCGCGCGCGGCCAACGCGGTTCCCGCCGCCGTGCCTTCGGTGGCATCCAGCCGTCGGGCGCGCGGCGCGATCGCCACGCTGTTCGATCCATTGCCGGCCGCCAGTTCGAGCACGCGGCCCCATGGTCCTGGCCCCAGCGCATGAAGAATCGCGCCGCGCTTCACCGCCTCGTCGCGGTCGCTGTACGTCCGCCACGGATCGTCGGCGGCGGCGAACGTCCGCTCGAACCCGTCAAGCGTGATCGGCCTCATCGCCCGACGTCCGCCAGCCATTCCTGCGCACGGCTGAAGGCGGCGATCTGGTGCGTGGTCATCGCAAAGCCGGCGGGATCGTCGGTGATGCGCCCCGCCTGCGTCCGATAGCGGCGGATCGCCTGTCGCTTGGCCAGCCGCTCCTGCGTGGTCAACCGCACGGCGCGTGCCCCCGCCAGCCGTTGCCCGACCGGCCATACGGGGTAGCGCATCCAGCGGACGCCGGGCCGGCGGCGGATCGCACCGGCCACCACGCGGTGATCGGGATGCGCATCGGCGGGCGAGGGGACCAGCGCCAGCACCGGCCGCGGCAAGGCGGCGACGATCGCATCCAGCCGTCGACGGATCGCCGGAGCATGCTCGCCCAGCCGTCCGTCGGGCAGGGCGAGGAACCGCACCCGCGCGGCGCCGATCCCGATCTGGCGCATCGCCCGGCGGCTCTCGGCCCGCCGCTCCCGCACCAGCCGATCCTTCGGCCAGAGCGCGCTGCCCGGATGCGAGGCGGCGCCGTCGCTGACGATCGCCACCGTCACCGCCACTCCGCGTCGATGCAGCCGCGTCATCAGCGTGTGAGCGCCGATCGTCTCGTCGTCGGGATGCGGCGCGACCACCAGCAAGGCATTTGGACGCCCGATCACAATGCGGCCCGCAGCAGGCCATCCGCCACGGCCGCCCCGACGCGCATCCGCTGCGCATCCGGCCCCGGTTGCCGGAGATAGACCGACAGGTCGGTGATCGTCGCCGCCAGCGGATGGGCCGTGAACAGCGCCTGCACCCCCACCGCCTCCTGCGCGACGATGATCGCCTGACCACCCGCCGTATAGACCGCCGCGCGCGCCGCCGCGACCAGCGCGAGCCGGGTGGCGTCGTCGTCCACGAACCACCGCGCCGCCGCCGCGCGCACCGCCGACGCCGCGCCGTCCGCCAGCGCATAGAGCGTCGCCAATCGCCCCGCCTGATGCGGATCGCCGGCCCGGCCGGTGTTCAGCAGGTGATCGCGCACGCCGTCGAGCAACGCGGCGATGCCGCCCGCCTGCACCGCCGCGAAGCGCAACGCCCCGCCACTGAACCATGGCTCGCGGACATAATCCCCCGGTGCACCGACGACATCGCCAGGATCGAGCGACGCGCCGTCCCAGCGCACCACATGCGTTTCGGAACGCTGCATTCCGGTAACCTGCCAGACGCTTCGATCGATGGCGGGCGGCGTACGGGCGAGGTCGAGCAGCAGCAATTGCCGTCCACCGGCCACGTCGACCGTCACCAGCGCCTGCGTGAGGATGCCGGCGCCCGAGGCGAAGCTCTTCCCGCCATGCAGCCGCCCGTCCTCGATGCGCAGCGTGTCGCCAGGCAAGTCGGCGTTCCACACGCCCAACGCCGCCGATGCCTCGATCGCACGCGCGCGCTGTTCCGCGCTGCCATAGCGCGCCACGATCTGCCGCGCGTCGACATGTCCCTCGAACAATCGCCCCAGCGGCAGGTCTTCGCGCCCGACGCGGTACAGCAGCCGCAGCAGCGTCAGCATCGCCCCCGCGTCGGCGGGGTCGCCATCGTCGCGCAGCTCGCGCGACAGGGCCACGATCCGGTCGTACAGCCCGCTCATGCCGCGCGCGCCACCTCGGCATCGTGCATCCGCGCCAGCATCGCCTCGGCCATTGTGAACGGGATCGCGCGCATCCCGCCGGGGGGCACCGGAACGACGCGCATCGCGAACGCCTCGGCATTGGGACAATCGCGTGCGACGCCCAGCAGGTGATCGTCGTCCAGCCCTATCGCCGACGTCAGCATCGCGAAGGCGCCTGAGGCGAACGCCTGACGTGCGATCGCATGCGCGCGATACTGCCACGCCAAATCCATCGGATGCGCGGTCGTCATCGCCGAAAGGCCGGACCGATCGACATGTCGCAATGCCGCCGCCAGCCCGTGTTCGACCCGCCCGGTGCGCCGATCGGAGGTTCGGACCATGCTGGCCGCGTCCCGGCGCACCCGCAACCCGGCACGCTGCGCGTCGTCGATCAGCCGGGCGTCCTCACCGTGCGGCAGCGGCGTGAAGCCGCCGAGCGCCACATAGCTGGCGACGCGCAACGCGATATTGGCGCCGCTGACGAACGGCTGCGTGACCGGCGCCTCCCATGCTACCGGATCGATCCGGCGGCGGAGCGCGAACAGACGTTCGTGATAGTCGTCGATCCGGTCCTGATCGTCGCTGGCCCCGCTGCCCTCGCGCACCACCTGCCCGGCGACGACGTCGGCGTGCGCCAGCGCCGCGACGGTGGCGGTCAGCCAGTCGGGGCAGGGACGACTATCCGCATCGGTGGTCAGCAGGATGCCACTGCCTTCGCCGAGCGCCGCGATGCCGATCCGCATCGCGCGATCGCGGGCCAACCCCGCGTTCGAGCCACCCGCCGGACCCGCCACGATCGTCACGCGATGCCGGGAGCGATCGCGATAGGCGGCACACAGCGCGGCACTTCCATCGACGCACGTGTCGAGCAGGAGGCAGATTTCGACCTGTCGGTCCGTCGCGTCGTCCAGCGCCTCCAGGGCCGTAAACATCGCCGGCAGGCGGGCCTCTTCGTTGCGCACCGGTATGCAGATGGCGATCCTGTCGGCAACGCTCCGGCAGTGGTCGCTCAAATGCGTAGCTCGCCCTCGTCGCCGCCATCCCAATATCGGATGCGTCGTGCATGAATCTTCAGCATCACCACGCCCGGCGTGGCGACCCCTTGCGGAAAATAGCGGTCGAGATCCTTGGTCCAGTGATCCTCGAACATGGCCGTGTCGCGGATCAAGGTCGCGTCGCCTTCCACGGCGACGAACAGCGGCGGTCCGCCCAGCATCCCCGCCGCGCTCGTGTAGCTCAGCGTCACGCGCGGCTCCGCCTCGATCTCCGCGACCTTGCGTGAGTCCGCGTAGGCGAAGAAGTAGCTGTCGCCGCGATAGTCGACATCGCCGTTGTTGCTCATCGGGCGAGCGGTCGTCCCGCCATTGCCCGATCGCGTCGTCAGCATCGCGAAGTCGAGCTTCGCCATCTTCTTGGACAAGTCGTCCAGCGTCCAATCCGCCACGTGCGATCCTCCCCGCGACGCGGCGGCAAATCAGCCGCGCCGTCGATGTAACGATCGCCCATCCGGCGGGTTCACGGGCGGATGCCACGAAATGTTGATCGGCATCAACGATCGGGAGGCATCCGCCACGGGATCACCAGGTCAGGTTGAGACGGCCATAGATTTGCCGACCGTTGAAGCCGAATGGGGAGTAATAGGGGAAGGCCGTCACGCCATTGTTGTTGAGCGCGGCGGGGGAGGCGTTCGGATAGATATCGAACAGATTTTCGGCGCCCAGCGCCAGGGTCACATTGTCGTTGAAGCGATATCGACCCTCCAGGTCGATGATCGTGTGGCGTCCGGTGTAGATGTCGTTCGCCACCACGGTCCCGGGCTGGAGCACGTTGCCATAATGAACCGCACGGATCGTCGCGCCCAGCGCGTCGCCGCGCCAATCGACCGAGCCCACCACCTTGGTGCGCGGCGTGCCCTGTTCGATCGTCAGGATGCGATTGCGCCCGAACAGGCTGGGCGCGGGATTGAGCGCCGCCGTCGACGTCGGGATGCGATCGACGGAGATGTCGTTCAGATTGGCCGCCGCGCTCAGGTTGAAGCTGCCCAGCGTCGCGGTGCGCAGCGTGTACGCCGCGACGATGTCGAGCCCCTTGGTGGTCGTCTGGATGCCGTTGATGAAGAAGCGTGCCGCCTGCACCCCGAACGGCGCCAGCAAAGCGCCGACCTGCGCACTCGACGCCGCCTGGATATTCTCCGACAGCGCGATCTGGTCACGGATGCGGATCCGGTATCCATCCACCGTCAGGCTGAACCCACCGACGCGCACCACCGTGCCGATCGAATAGTTGCGCGACTTTTCAGGCTCCAGCGGCAACGCGCCCAGCGCACGGGCGATGTTGCTCGACACGGGGTACAGCCCGGTTTCCTGCGGCGCCAGATTGCCGGTCACCAGCGTCTGCGTCGAGGTATAATATTGCTGCTGGAGCGACGGGGCGCGGAAGCCGGTCGATACCGACCCGCGGAACGCCAGCCATGGTGCGATGTCGTAGCGGGCGGACAGCTTGGCGGTCGCCGTTTCCCCGAAGTCCGAATAGGTTTCGCCGCGTGCCGCCGCACCCAGCGTCAGCCGGTCCCACAAACGCGCTTCGACGTCCAGATAGAGGCTGCCGTTGCTGCGATGCACGTCGACTTCGTTGCCCGGCTGGAAGCCCACGAAGCCCTGCGCGCCCGATCCCAGGTTCGCCGGTGCCCCCGCCGCGCGGTTGTAGCTTTCGGGCTGCCCGGCGCCGATCGCGAAACCCTCGCGCCGATACTCCGCGCCCGCCGCGATGTTGATGGCCGCCGCATCGAGCGTGTATTCGCGCGCGAGGTCGAGACCCGCGACGAGCTGGTCGTACTTCAGCCGCCCACTGTCGAAATCGCGGGGCGAGGCGTTGCCATAGGTCGCGTTGGCGGAATCGCGCGTGTTGAAGTCGATCGTGTTGCGCCCATAGCTGACGGTCAGGTCGGCGTTCCACCCGCCCAGTTCGCCGCGCACCCCGGCGGTGGCGTTATAGTCCTTCGAGCGCGTACCGATCAGCGGCAGGAAGCCATCGGGATACAGGCCGCGCACCGCCTCCGCGTTGGCGTTGTTGATCCCGACGAGCCGGGGGAAGGCACCGCTTTCGCTGTCGCGCTGCTGGAAGCCGCCATTGGCATAGGCCGTCCAGTTGCCGTCGCCCAGCGGCACTGCCGCGTTGACATAGACGGTGCCCTGTTCGACCTCGGGATCGCCGAACCGGGCGCGGATCCGCTGCGGGGCGGCACCGCGCGGATCCAGATCGGCGCGGTTGGTCGGCTGCCGCGCCACATATTCGCCCGAGATGGTGAGGAAACCGTCGGTGCCGAGCCCGAAGCCCTTCCAGCCCGCGAACGTCACCGTCTCGCCATCGCGCACCGATCGCGAGAGGCGCGCCGCGTCATAGCGGGTGGCATAGGTGCCGAACGTCACATTGGCCCCGCCGCCCGACCGCGCCTCGCGCAGCCGCAGGTTGATGACGCCCGCGATGGCATCGGATCCATATTGCGCGGATGCGCCCTCGCGGAGCACCTCGACCCGGTCGAGCGCGATGGTGGGGATCGTGTTCAGATCGACCGCCGCGGACCCGCGCCCGATCGAGCCGTTGATGTTGAGCAACGCCGAGGTGTGCGCACGCGTGCCGTTGATCAGCACCAGCGTCTGGTCGGGCGACAGGCCACGCAGCGTCGCGGGGCGGATCGCGTCGGTTCCGTCGACCGCCGCCTGGCGCGGGAAGTCCACCGACGGGGCGACGGTCGCCAGCGCATCGGCCAGTTCGGTCGACCCTTGCGAACGCAGCGCCTCCCCGCCCAGCACATCCACCGGCGAGACGGTGTCGAGCCGGCTGCGTCCCGGCGCGCGGGTGCCGGTCACCACCACTTCGTCGCCGGCCGGCGCCTCGGCAGCGGGCGCGTCGGCGGGGGTGGTCTGCGCCGTGGCGGGAAGCGCCAGCAGCGGCGACAGCGAAGCGGCTCCCGCGAGCAATGCGGCCCGGATGGCGATCATGCGAATACCCCTTGTCGTTATAGCTGTTCTATCGATCCGCCATTCTCTACCGCCTGGATAGGATTACAGGGGCAAGGCTTTGCTTGTCGAAGCCTTAGCGTGGCTTGGGCCGCCGGCCGACCGCCGACGCGGCCCACCCACCAGCGATCCGCCGGTTGATCCCAGCTAGAACTTCACCCCGGCGCGCACCCCGATCGTGCG
>CAJYSA010000008.1 GCA_913777325.1 uncultured Sphingomonas sp.
TCGAGCATGACGAGGATGCGATCCGCCTGGCCGACTATGTGCTTGACATCGGTCCGGGTGCAGGCGTGCATGGCGGCGAGATCGTCGGCCAGGGCACCCTGCAGGATCTGCTGGATGCACCGCGCTCGCTGACCGGGCAGTACCTGTCGGGCAAGCGTTCCATCAAGATCCCGGAGCGCCGGCACAAGCCGAACCCGAAGATGACCCTGCACCTGCGCGGTGCCAGCGGCAACAACCTGAAGGGCGTGGACCTGGCGATTCCGTCGGGCCTGCTGACCTGTGTGACCGGCGTGTCCGGCTCGGGCAAGTCGACCCTGATCAACGACACCCTGTTCTCGCTGGCCGCCAACGAGATCAACGGTTCCTCGCACCCGATCGCCCCGTACAAGGAGATCGATGGCCTGGACCTGTTCGACAAGGTGGTGGACATCGACCAGTCGCCGATCGGCCGCACCCCGCGCTCCAACCCCGCCACCTACACCGGCGCCTTCACGCAGATCCGCGACTGGTTCGCCGGACTGCCGGAATCGCAGGCGCGCGGCTACAAGCCCGGCCGCTTCAGCTTCAACGTGAAGGGCGGGCGGTGCGAGGCGTGCCAGGGCGACGGCGTGCTCAAGATCGAGATGCACTTCCTCCCCGACGTCTACGTCACCTGCGACGTCTGCCACGGCGCGCGCTACAATCGCGAGACGCTGGAGGTGAAGCACAAGGGCCACAGCATCGCCGACGTCCTCGACATGACGGTCGAGGATGCCGCGTCCTTCTTCGCCAACGTGCCGCCGATCCGCGACAAGATGGCGATGCTGGTCGAGGTCGGGCTCGGCTACGTCAAGGTCGGGCAACAGGCGACCACCCTGTCGGGCGGCGAGGCGCAGCGCGTGAAGCTCGCCAAGGAACTCAGCCGCCGCGCCACCGGCAACACGCTCTACATCCTCGACGAGCCGACCACCGGCCTGCATTTCGAGGACGTCCGCAAGCTGCTCGAAGTCCTCCATGCGCTGGTCGAGCAGGGCAACACCGTGGTGGTGATCGAACACAATCTCGACGTCATCAAGACCGCCGACTGGATCGTCGACCTGGGGCCGGAAGGCGGCGTGAAGGGCGGCGAGATCGTTGCGACGGGGACGCCGGAGGATGTGGCGAAGGAACCGCGGAGTTTCACGGGGAGGTATCTGGCGCCGTTGTTGGGGAGCCGTCTCTGAAAGGCGTCGGGATAATTATACTAGTCAGCGTAGCCTTCGGAGCCATCTGCTTCGGCAATCATATTGTCCCAAGGCCATTTGACAGTGGCGTACTTACGGTAAAGCAATACCTGCCGATCCACAACGTGAATTTCATCTGTGGCCTCATTAAAGCTGAGAACCAAACCGCGTCCGTCCTCATCGATTTGTAAGCCTTCAAATTTTTCAAGTACGGTCCGCAAGTTTCCTTTTTTGATCCTCGGCTGCTTCGCGTTGGCCTTCGAAAAGATCGTGTGCAAGTCGAGACCCTTTTTCAGATCGTCGTCACTTTCTGCCATTATCACCGCCATAGCATGAGCGTAAATGCCGGTAGCATCAGTTCTACTGCGAATTCCAGATGAAACACGCTTTGCAAACTGTTGATACGCAGGATTCAGCTGTTCAGCGTACTTCATTCCAGCAGCCTCACCGGCATCGATGCTATCGATAGTCAGCGGCGTATCCTGCTCCTCCGAAACATCAACCTCATCAAGAGTGTTAAGTGCGAGCTTCTGCAACAATCCCGCATTACCAAAGGAATCCTCAACAAGCCGACTTGATAATGCACTCGAAAATGAGACATTCAAGGCGCGAGAGCCTTTTTCAATAATGGCCTTCAAATCGTCGTCTGACCAATATATAGAAATTTCCTCTATCCGGCCTGCCAAATCCGGATTGAGATATATGAGCATATTGCTTTGTGACCACACACCTACAACAATCAAGTATGTCTCATAGTCCCACATTGCCTTCATATCGAACGAAAATGCCTTCCGCTCATCGACCGACATATAGTGGAAATCCTCAATAACGACCCTTCGCTCCGAGGCCTTGATCGCTTCGCAGATGAACTTTAAGTCGTTCTCACCCTTACCTAAAACCTTGTATTTATTTGCCGTTTCCGCGGATAGACTTGATCCGAGCTTTGCGCCTATTTTTGCTATGATCGACCGCCCAAGCTCTCCATTAACCTCTATAGCTGTTCCACCGGTAATTTTATCGGATTTCTCCACGATGATAGAAATTCCAAGTTCAGCAAGTATATCCTTATATATCTCAGCAGATGTCTTTTTAAGGCGGCATTGTACTACAATGGCGTCAGGGACATTCTTCTTTCTTATCCAGGACTTTCCACATTTTGACTCACCTCGAAGAGCGATGTGATTTTTTCTTTTGATGTGTTTCTTTATTTCAGCATCCAGCGACCCACGATCCACGTAAGAGTCGACTAGGATTTCCGCAGATATCCCAAAAACGTCTGACGAAAGTTTTTTCGGTCGACCAAACATACGCACAAGCGGACCTCTCAAATCGGATCATCGAATCCTATCAAATTTGATATTGAGGGCAACCGGTCGTGCTAATCTGGGGACTGAGAAAGCTTGGGCATTCCCGGGGAAAGCACAGGGGCCGAGAGGCTAATCAAAGGCGGCATATGCGGTACCAGCCAAGGCCATCAAGCCCGCCAATCTAGCTGTCCTACACCCTCCAACATCCGCCACCCTCCCGCACCTTTACCGCAGGAGGCGCACCACACATGACCGTCATGACCCCGATGGAAGGCATCACCGCCCCCGCCCGCCGGGCCACGACGCCACCTCCCGCCCCCGCCGACACCACCCACTCCCGCCGCCACGACGGCTGGTCCGCCACCAACCAGCGGACCTTCCTCGAAGCGATCGCCGAGGGCCACGGCGTCGACGCCGCCTGCGCGCGCGTCGGCCTGTCCGCCACCTCCGCCTATGCCTTCCGCCGCACCGCCAAGGGCGCGGCCTTCGCGCTCGGCTGGCGCGCCGCCTCGCTGGTCGCGCGCGAGGTCGTCGCGGAGACGTTGCTGGTCCGCGCGCTCGACGGCCAGACCGACACCTACACCCGCGCCGACGGCAGCGTCGTCACCCGCCACCGCCACGACAACCGCCTCGCGATGAGCCTGCTCGCGCGGCTCGATCGCCAGGTCGAAGCCACCCCCGACAGCGATGCCAAGGCCGCGCGGCTGGTCGCGCAGGAGTTCGACGCCTATCTCGATCTCGTCGGGCAGGATGCCGGCCCCGCGCGCGCCGGGCTGTTCCTCGCGCGGCGCTGCGGCACGCTTGCCGACGATGCCGGCGACGCCGTTGATCTCGCCCCGCTCTACGCGCTCGCCGCCGCCGATCGCTTCGCGCGCACCCGCCACGCCACCGCCGCCGAGGTGCCGGTCGACGATCTCGATCCCGCCGCGCGCCAGCATTGGAGCGCCGAGCAATGGGCGCGCGCCGAGGCCGCCGGGCTGGTCGCCTTCGCCCCCGCCCCGCCCGCATCCCCGACCGCACCCGACACCCCGCCGGCGTCTCAACATTCGCAACATTCGCGGTGGGTCGAGGAGGAGGAGCCGGTCTGGTGGGACGAGGATGCCGAGGACTGGCGCACCACCTTCCCGCCCCCCGACGGCTTCGATGGCGAGTGGGAGGGCGAACCCGCCGCGCCCGATTACGAACGCTCGCTCACCGAGGAGGAGGCGGCGCGGATGGGGCCGCCGCCCGACCATCTCGACGCGGCCGAGCTCGCGCGCCGCGCCGCCGCGCGCGACGCGTTCTTCGGCCTCTCGCCCGCCCCCGCGCCCGCCGCGCTCGCCACGGTCGCCGCCCCCGCGCCGGTGCCGGCCCCCACGCCGACGCCGACGCCGCCGAAGCCCGGCATCAGTTGGTTCGGGGCGGGCGCGCCGAGCATCGCGGTCGTGCCTGAACCTTCGCCGCGCGACGACGTTGCCTGCGCATCATCCACCGCACAGGACCATGACGACATGAGCATCTTCGGCGCGATCAAGAAGGCGATCTTCGGCGACCACGGCCCGCTCGGCGGCCAGTTCTCGGGCAAGAAGGACGCCGCCCCGGCCCCTGCCCCCTCCCCCGCGCCGAACGCCGGCGCCGCCCCGGCTCCGGCACCCACCGCGCCCGCGCCGGCCCCGACGCCCGCTTCCGCGCCGCAGGCGCCGGTCGATGTCGAGGCGGTGCTGACCGGCATCGCGCAGAAGAAGGGCAACCCCGATCTCAACTGGCGCACGTCGATCGTCGATCTGATGAAGCTGCTCGATCTCGATTCCAGCCTCGCCAACCGCAAGGAACTGGCCATTGAACTCGGCTATACCGGCGCGACGGACGGCTCGGCGGAAATGAACATCTGGCTCCAGAAGGCTGTGATGCGCGAGCTGGAGAAGAACGGCGGCACCGTCCCCGCCGGGCTGAAGGACTGACCGGGGGCGCGGACGGCGGCGATCAGTCGCCGTCCAGCTCGGGATAGTGGCGGAAGATGCCGTCGGTGTTGAACGCCACCCGCCGGTCGCTCGCCAGATACGCCGCGACCCGGGGCAGCGCCGCCACCGCCGCGTGCAGGTCAGCCAGCCGGGGATAGCGATCCGCCACCGCCGCCATCCGCCGCGGGAACATGTACCGCAATCCCTCGATCACCTGGAACAGCGCCATGTCCGCCCCGCTCCACGCCGCGCCGCCCACGAAGTCGCCGTCTTCCGCGCCCACCGCCGCCTCGAAATGGTCGAGGAACTTGGGCAGCCGCGCCGCGCGGAACTGCGCCGCCGCGCGCGCGGCCTCGTCGCGTTGCTCGTCGTAATACGCCATCGGGTCAACCGGATGATGCACCGCATGCACCTCCGCGACCAGATCGGCGACCGTCAGTTGCACCTGGTGCAGCCACTGCCGCGTCGCCGCATCCTGCGGGCCGATGCCGTGCCGGTCCTGGACGTACAGCACGATGTTCGCCACCTGCGCGACGGTCGCCTCGTCGGTCACCAGATACGGCGGCGCGAACGGACCTTTGGGGGCGCGCCCCGCCATGTCGCGCAACATCGCCTCTGCGCCATCCTCCCGCGCCCGGTCGCGATACGCGATCCCGCCCGCCTCCAGCACCAGCCGCACGAACTCGCCGCGCCCCTGGATCGTCGGCCAATACCACAGGTCGCAGGTCATTCGCCCGGCGCCCGCGCCTGGATCGCCAGCGCATGGATCCGCTCGGCCAGCAGGTCGGCGAGCGCCCGGTTCACCATCCGCTGCCGCGCGACCCGCGACTGGCCGGCGAACGCCGCGCTTTCGACGATGACACGGAAATGGCTCTCTCCCGTGCCGTCATCGCCCAGGTGTCCGCGATGCTGCGCGCTTTCATTGACGACCTCCAGTCGCGTCGGCGACAGCGCGGCGGTCAGGCGGCGGGTGATCTCGGCGGCGATTCCGCCGGTGGCGATGTCTGTCATGCGTCCCCATATAGCCGCCTTTGTCCGCCAGGCGACGAGTGCGTAGTGAAACCCCGGAACGATCGACCCCATACACGTTTCCACGGCCGCGTGGCGGATTCGGATCGTCCCTGCGCGCATCCGGGCTGCGCCGAGGCGGGCGAGTTCCGCGCCCCTCCGCTGGAGAGCGCCGGCGCGCACGACGGCCCGCCGCGCTTCCGCTGGTTCTGCCTCGATCATGTCCGCGCATTCAACGCGGGCTACAACTACTTCGACGGCATGACCGCCGACGAAATCCATCAGGCGCAGCGACCGCTCGCCGGCTGGGAGCGCGAGACACGCGCCTTCTCGCAAACGCGGATGGGCGACCAGGGACCGCGATGGGCGGACTTCAGCGACCCGCTCGACGCGATCGCCGCAAAATATGCGCGCACCGCACCGCGCCCCGACGGTCGACCGCTGTCGGCGGAGGACCGGCGCAGTCTGGAGACCTTGGGCCTGTCGCACGATGCGGATCGCGGCGCGCTACGCAAACGCTATTCGGAACTGGTCCGCCGCTATCATCCCGACCGCAATGGCGGAGATCGCAGCCACGAGGCGGTGCTCGGCAAGGTCATCGCCGCCTATCAGCAGCTCCGCCGTGCACCGGCCTTCGCGTGAGCGCTCAGATGATGTCGAGCACCAGCCCGAGCTCGCGCGCCTCGTTCGCCTCGATATACCAATTGTTGGGCGCGCGTTCCTTCAACTCGTCCAGCGTCACCTTGCTGCCGCGCACCAGATCGGCGAACCCCTCCTCCTGGATGCGGATCGAGTCCTCGATCTCGTTCAGCTTGGCCTTCAGCACGGGCGCGAGCGTGTTGAGCGGACCGGTCAGGTGTACGGTCGATTCCATGATCCGCTCATGGATCATGATCCGCGAGTTCCGCGTGAGGAACCGCTTGTCGACCGGAAACGCCGACATGAACGTCGCGCCCGCCGAATAGACCGCGACCTTGCCGAGGAACAGCGCCTCGCGCCCGGTATATTCACGCAGCAGGCGGATCGAATCGCCCATCGCGCGCGCCATTTCTGGGTCGCCGCCCAGCGTGGTGATGGACACGACGATCGGCCCGTCCCCCGGCGCGGACGCCAATTGGTCCTTGAACGTGGCGTACATCATCTCGTTCACCGGCCCGTGAAGCTGGATGTGCGGCACCGCGAGCAGCGGATACGAATTGGCTTTATGGTCGGTCATGCGGCGCACAAGTATCGAGCGGCGCCGCGGTTCCGCCGCTGTCCTACATCCATGTCATGCGGTAGAGGTGACCGTCCACAAGCCCACCGCTCTTTCTCATGGCGCGGACCGGCGGGTTCTCGCATCGGCCACCGCCGCGCCGTCTATTCAACCGCATGCTCGAACGGTGCCGCCGGCAGGTCCGCGCCATCGAACAGGTTGGTGAACGGCGCATCGCTCCATGCGTAACGGACCTTGGTGACGCCGGCCGCATTCGCGCCGGACAGCACGACCGTATCGCCACGCGCTTCCGCCGGCACGTAACGACAGGTATCGCCGGCACAGGCTTCGAAGCCGATCGCCTGCCCAGCACTATAGGTATGAAGCCCGCCGGTGACGTTACGATAGCTGACCAGCAGATCGCCACCACGGCGTGTCACCCCCGCCACCTCCGGTCCGCTGCGCAGCCCCGGCTGACCGTAGGCGATCACCCGCGCCAGCCGTGCCAGCCGCTCGCCGACCACCGTCTTTTGCGTCGGGTGGATGTCGAACCGATCACCGACGTCAATCGTCACCGCCAGCCCGGCGTGCGCGTCCTGCGCCACCGCTTGCGCCTGCGCCTCGCGCAGTTCCGCCCAGCCCGAGGCGCCGGGCGTGGTCGTGGGCTTCCCGTAAGCAGTCAGCTGGACGACGAAGAACGGCAGGTCGGGCGCGGCGAAGGTGCGCCGCCAGTCAGCCATCAACAGCGTCATCAACTCGCGATAACGCGACGCTTCGCCCGCGTTCGATTCACCTTGGTACCAGGCCGCCAGTTTCAGGCCATATCCCGCCAGGGGCGCGATCATGCCGTTGTGTAGAGTGGTCAGGCTGTTGGGCACGTCCCATGGCGCGGGGTCGATCTTCTCGCCGCTCAGCGCGCGTCCCTGCTGGTATCGCCACGCTCCCGTGAAGGGCACCAACGTGCCGTCGCGCAATTCCAGCCCGCGTGCCGCACCGCCCGTCAGCCCACCGCCGTCCGCGCCTCCCAGCACCCGGATCGCCACGATATTGCGCCCGGCATGAAGCGTATCGGCGGGCACATCATAATGCCGCCACGCCCAATTGACGCTGCCGCCACCCACGTAGCGCCCGTTGACCCATGTTTCGTCATAATGGTCGATCGGTCCCAGTTGCAGCGTCTTGGCCGCCGCTGCCTGCTCGGCGGTCAGGTCCAGCGTCGCGCGGAGCCAGACCACCCCCTCGAAGTCCGCCAGCGCTGGCACGCCCGCCTCTTTCCATGCGCCGGTCGGCATCGTCGGCCAGGCCTGGTCGCGATAATCCGCGCGGCGGAAGCGCGCCTGCTTCACCGCGGCCGGGTCATGCGCCTTCCACCACGCATCGCGCCGCCGCCCATCCTGCGCGAAGGCTGCGGCCGGATCGCGGGCATAGAGGTCGACCGCCGCCACGCCGTCCCGCAGGCGCGGGATGGTGGCGAGCGACGTCGGGCTGATCCAGCTCTCGATCCGCGTGCCACCCCATTCGGAGTTGATGAAGCCGATCGGCACCTTCTCGCTCTTCCGCAGCGAGCGCGCCATGTAATAGCAGACCGCCGAGGCGTCGCCGACCGTCTCCGGCCCGACGCGCTGCCAGTTCGCGGGCGCCTCGAGATCGGCGAGCGGCTGTGCCCGGGTCGTGTCGGGGATCGTGGCGTAGCGCAGGTCGGGGTCGGCGGGCGCCTGCAACGCGCCCCAGGCATTGGTGGACGCCTTGACCATGAACTCCATGTTCGATTGGCCACCACAGAGGAAAACGTCGCCGACCATGATGTCACCCAGCGACGGACCGCCATCGATCGCCAGCGTGTAGGGGCCGCCCGCCGGCATCGCGGGCAGCGTTGCGCGCCATCGTCCCTGCGCGTCGGCGGTGACGGCGGCACTCCGATCACCCAGCCGCACCGTCACCGCCGCGCCTGCCGCCGCCTGGCCCCAGATCGCCATCGGATGGTCGCGCTGCAAAACGGCATGATCGGCGAAGATATGCGCGAACCGCGGCGCGGGCGGCTGCGCCACCGCGGGCGAGCCGAGCGCCACCATCGAGACCGCCGCCCATGCGCGCCACATCGCCATCGTCCTCTCCCGTGCCATTCTGTTAGCGCTCACGCTAACCCAGCCGACACGATGGCGCCAAGCATCAATCGCGGTACGATCGATCGATACGGTCCAGCTTGCGAAGGAGCGCAGGCCACGCCAGCCCACGCGCCAGCATCGCGATTCCGCCCGGTGGCGACTGTCGCGCCACCTTGTCCTCCACACCCTGCGGTGGGGTGTTCAGCCCGTGCTCTCCCGCCGCCAGCATTAGCACCTGCGCCTCGCAAGCGCGTTCGAGGAAGTAGAGCCTCAGGAAACACGCGGCCACGGAGTCGCCGACAGTCAGCGTTCCATGGTTGCGCAGGATCATCGCGTGCCGCGCGCCCAGATCGGCGACCAGCCGCTCGCGCTCCTCCAGGTCGGTCGCGATGCCTTCATAGTCGTGGTACGCGACATCGTGCGCGGCGATCATCGCGGTCTGCGTATGCGGCAACAGCCCGCACGCCATCGCCGACACGGCCTGCCCATGTGGCGTGTGGAGGTGCATCACCGCCTGCGCATCCTCGCGCGCCATGTGGATCGCGGAATGGATCGTGAACCCGGCCGGATTCACCGGGTGCGTGGCCGGGCCAACCGGCTGTCCGTCGACATCGATCTTGACCAGCGAGGAAGCGGTGATCTCCTCGAACATCATGTCGTAGGGATTGATGAGGAAGTGATGCTCCGGCCCAGGCACCCGCGCCGACAGATGCGTGAAGATCAGATCGTCCCAACCGTACAGCGCCACCAGCCGGTAGGCAGCCGCCAACTCGACCCGCGCCTCCCACTCGCCGGGCGCCATTGTCGCGGGTTCGATCGTCGCCACCGATGCCATCAGCCATCCTCTCCTTCTTTTGACCGCCGTGTTAATACAGGCTGTGGCCGCCCGCCAGCGGGTCGCGTATCGTTATGTTGCAGCTGGATATAACATGGATCGAATGCGTTAGATCGCCCGGCGCACCTTCTCTCGCTTCCCCGCAGGACCGACATGACCGAACCCAACGGATTTTGCCTCACTCGTCGCGGGGCGCTCGTCAGCGGCGCCGCCGCCGCGTCCACTGCTGCCTTGCCGGGCGACGCGCAGCCGCTTCCGCCGGAAGCCCGCGCCGCCACGGTTCCGGTGTCGTTCACCGTCAACGGCAAGAAGCGTTCGCTGGATCTGGACCCGCGCGTGACGCTGCTGGACGCGCTGCGCGAGCATCTGAGCCTGACCGGCAGCAAGAAGGGCTGCGATCATGGACAATGCGGTGCGTGCACGGTGATGGTGGAGGGCAAGCGGATCAACTCATGCCTCACCCTGGCGGTCATGCACGATGGCGACCGCATCACCACGATCGAAGGGCTCGGCCTGCCGGGCAACCTGCATCCGATGCAGGCCGCCTTCGTCCGGCACGACGGCTATCAATGCGGCTATTGCACGCCGGGGCAGATTATGGCGGCGGTGGCGATGCTGCAGGAGGTGAAAGACGGCGTTCCAAGCTACGTCTCGAACGATCTCCTCTCGACCACCCGGCTCGACGCGCAGGAGGTGCGGGAACGGATGAGCGGCAACATCTGCCGGTGCGCCGCTTACTCGAACATCGTCGCTGCCATCGCCGACGTCGCCGGTGCGGAGGACGTGGCATGAAGCCGTTCACCTACGAGCGTGCCACGTCGCCCGCAGCAGCGGCGGCGGCGGTCGCGGCTGAGCCGGGCGCCAAGTTCGTGGCGGGCGGCACCAACCTGCTCGATTTGATGAAGCTGCAAATCGAGGCGCCGACGCATCTGGTCGACGTCAACCGGCTGGGCCTCGACACCATCGAAGCAAGCCCGACGGGTGGCCTGCGCATCGGCGCGCTGGTCCGCAACACGTCGCTGGCCGCCGATGAGCGCGTCCGGCGCGACTATAGCGTGCTCAGCCGCGCGCTGCTGTCGGGTGCCTCGGGACAATTACGGAACAAGGCGACGACGGCGGGCAATCTGCTCCAGCGTACGCGTTGCCCGTATTTCTACGACACCAATCAGGCGTGCAACAAGCGCAAGCCCGGGTCGGGCTGCGCGGCGTTGGGCGGCTACAGCCGCGCGTTGGCGGTGATCGGCACCAGCAAGGACTGTATCGCCACGCATCCCAGCGACATGGCGGTGGCGATGCGCGCCTTGGATGCCACAGTCGAAACGGTCGACGGTGCCGGCACGACCCGCACGATCGCCATCGCGGAGTTCCACCGCCTGCCCGGCAACACGCCGTGGATCGAGACCGCGCTCAAGCCCGGCGAGATGATCACGGCGGTCACGCTGCCCGCGCCGGTGCGCGGCACGCACATCTATCGCAAGGTTCGTGACCGCGCGTCCTATGCCTTCGCGACCATATCCGTGGCGGCGGTGCTGCCGGAGAACGGCACCCCACGCTTCGCGTTCGGCGGTCTCGCGCACAAACCGTGGCGTGTGGCCGCGGCGGAGACGCGGCTCGATGGCGGCGCGAAGGCGATCGCCGCCGCCGCTCTCGCCGGCGCGACGCCGACCGCACAGAACGCCTACAAATTGCCGCTGGTCGAGCGTACGCTCGCCGCGGTGCTCGCCGAAGGAGGCGTGGCATGAAGTTCGATACTCCCGCCGGCCCCAACCCGATCGACCGGCTGAAGGTCATCGGCAAGCCGACCGACCGCATCGACGGCCCGCTGAAGGTGACGGGCACGGCGCCCTATGCCTTCGAGCGCAATGATGTGGCGCCCGACCACGCCTATGGCGTTATCCTGGGTTCGGCGGTGGCCAAGGGGCGCATCACGCGGATCGATACCGCCGACGCGCTGCGCGCGCCCGGGGTGATCGCGGTGGTGACGCATGAGAATGCCGGAACGCTCGGCAAGGCAAAGGCGCATACCGCCACGATGCTCGCCGGCCCGGACGTCGAGCATTATGACCAGGCGGTGGCGGTCGTCGTCGCCGAGACGTTCGAACAGGCGCGCGACGCCGCCAAACGCGTGCGCGTCGATTATGCGCGCGCCAAGGGCCAGTATGAGCTTTCGGCGGTCAAGAATGGTGCGCCGATCGCCAAGGGCGACAAGATGAAGACCGCGCGTGGCGACTTCGCCGGCGCGTTCGCCGCCGCGCCGGTCAAGCTCGACGCTACCTACACCACGCCCGATCAGAGCCATATGATGATGGAGCCGCATGCGACCATCGCCGCTTGGCAGGGGGACCAACTGACGCTGTGGACCAGCAACCAGATGATCGCCTGGGCCGTCCGCGACATGAGCGAGACGCTGATGATCCCCAAGGAGAAGATCCGCGTGGTCTCTCCTTATGTCGGCGGCGGGTTCGGCGGTAAATTGTGGGTCCGCTCCGATGCGGTGATGGCTGCGCTGGCGGCGCGTGCGGCGAAGCGCCCGGTGAAGGTCGCGCTCGCCCGTCCGCAATTGATGAACAACACGACGCACCGCCCCGCGACGATTCAGCGCATTCGCATCGGTGCCGACAAGTCGGGCAAGATCACCGCGATCGCGCATCAGACATGGTCGGGCGATCTGCCCGGCGGCGGCCCGGAGACGGCAGCGAACCAGACGCAGCTTCTCTACGCGGGCGACAATCGGCTGACCGAAACGCATCTGGTGGTGCTGGACCTGCCCGAGGCCAATGCGATGCGCGCGCCCGGCGAGGCGCCGGGGATGATGGCGCTCGAAGTCGCGATGGACGAAATGGCGGAGAAGCTCGGGATGGACCCGGTCCGCTTCCGCATCGTGAACGACACGATGGTCGATCCGGAGAAGCCCGAACGCAAATTCTCCGACCGCAACCTCGTCCGCTGCCTGGAGGACGGCGCCAAGGCCTTCGGCTGGGAGCGCCGCAACGCCAAACCCCGCCAGGTTCGAGAGGGCGACTGGTTCGTCGGCATGGGCATGGCCGCCGCGTTCCGAAACAACATGAACATGAAGTCTGGCGCCCGCGTCGGCATCGATCGCAAGGGGGTGGTGACCGTCGCGACCGACATGACCGACATCGGAACGGGCAGCTACACGATCATCGCGCAGACCGCCGCCGAAATGCTGGGCGTGCCGCTGGACAAGGTGGTGGTGCTGCTGGGCGACAGCCGGTTCCCGGTGTCCGCCGGCTCGGGCGGGCAGTGGGGTGGCAACAGCTCGACCGCCGGCGTCTATGCCGCCTGCGTCGACCTGCGGCAGCGGATCGCGCAGAAGCTGGGCTTCAACTCCGGCGACGTCACGTTCGCCGACGGCAAGGTCACGAGCGGCAATCGCTCGGTCGATCTCGCCAAGGCAGCGGGCGATGCGGGCATCAGCGGCGAAGACACGATGGAATATGGCACGCTGGAGAAGGATTATGCGCAAGCGACCTTCGGCGCGCATTTCGTTGAGGCGGCGGTGAACGTCTATACCGGCGAAATCCGCGTCCGGCGCATGTCGGGCGTCTACGACGCCGGCCGTATCCTCAACCCCAAGTCGGCCCGCAGCCAGGTAATCGGTGGCATGACGATGGGAATCGGCGCGGCGTTGATGGAGGATGCGGTCGTCGATCCGCGCTTCGGCTATTTCGTGAACCACGACTTGGCCGAATATCATGTCCCGGTCCATCTGGACGTGCCGCATCAGGAGGTCGTGTTCCTCGACACGATCGACGACAAGACCTCGCCGATGAAGGCAAAGGGCGTCGGCGAACTCGGCCTGTGCGGGGCGGCGGCGGCGGTGGCGAACGCGGTCTACAACGCCTGCGGCGTGCGCATTCGCGACTATCCGCTGACCCTCGACAAGGTGCTGAAGGACATGCCGATCGTCTGAAGACGGCGAGGCTCATACCCCCCATGGCCCAGTTCGATGGGTCATGGCGGGCTGCTTCAGCGCAGTTTGTTCGCCAGTTCCTCGACATCCGCGCCCTCGGGCACGATCCGCCACCGACCGGGCGTCCGGCTGTCGACGATCGTCACCGCATTGCGTGGACAGATTCCCAGGCACCGCGTCTCAACCACGCCGAACACCGCCTTGCGGCCCTTGCCAAACCCCGGCTCGCCGCGCAGCGCCTTGGCAAGCGACATTCGCCCCTTGGCGCCGAAGCCGCCGTCCAGCTTCTTCGAGCATTTGCCACACACCAGCACCGCCGCCGTCCACCCGGCGCGCACATGATCCTTCATGGCTCGGACCGCGGCTTCCATGTGCGCGCCTCCTCGGCGGTACGCAGCACGTCATAGGCGGCCTGTATCGCCTGGAAGCGCGCCGCGGCTTCCTTGTCGCCGGGCCGCACGTCGGGATGGTTCGACTTCGCCAGCCGCCGCCAGGCCAGCCGCACGTCATCGAACGTCGCATCGACCTCCAGCTCCAGCACCTCCAGCGCGCGCATCTCGTCACGCGACCGCGAGCCATCCCCGGAGCCTGCCCAGGCCTGATGCTTCGATTGCGCGAAGCCGCCGGCATCGCGGCGCTCGTTGGCCTCGCGCTGCGCCGCCTCCTCGGCGGACAAGCCCTCGAAATAATTCCAGCCGCGATTGTATTCGGCCGCGTGCGCCTGGCAGAAATACCAGCGCTCCGGGCTGTTGGGGGATTTCGGTGCCGGGCAGATGCCGGGTTCGTTGCACCCATGCCGATCGCACAGGCGGACGGTCGCCGCCTCGCGGTTGGCGCCATAACCGCGCCAGCGGGGGAAGCCCCAGTCGTTCGATCGGGTGGGAGTGCGTGCCATTCGTGCGCCACATAGGGCCGCGCCCCGCCCGCGCCAACCGATCGTGCCACGCGAATTTGCCAGAGGGCCTGTAAGCCGGGTTCTGTCCACCTCCGCCAGGCGAAGGATAGGCGACCATTCCTCTCGGCGCGCCGTTGCCGACGCGCTCCAGCAACCAACCCGGGCAGCGGGTGGGAACACACCCTGGCGACGCAGAACGCCGCCATGCCGCCCCTATTCGGTCTTGCTCCCGGTGGGGTTTACCGTGCCACGACCGTTACCGGTCGCGCGGTGCGCTCTTACCGCACCCTTTCACCATGACCGGGCCGAGGCCCAGGCCGTCTGCTCTCTGTTGCACTGTCCCTAATCGCATCCCGAAGGGCGCGACCGGCGGGCGTTACCCGCCACCGTCGTTCCGTGGAGCCCGGACTTTCCTCGGCATGCTTACGCATGACGCGGCCGCCCGGCCCTCTGGCGTTCCCGCCCTACTCATCCCCCTGCGGCTTGGGAAGCAGCAAAGCGAGCAGGATCATGCGGCATTCGGCGTCCATCTCGCCGTCGATCAATTCTGGTCGGAAGCGCCGCTGAAAGGCCATGATCGCCGCCATCCGGTCGTTCACGTCATAGCCGAACCGCTCGAGCGCCAGGCAGAACGCCGCCTCGCCCCACATCGGATCGACCAGATTCTTCGTCGGGCGCGGCAACGCCAGCCGCAGCCGCGCCAGCCGGTGCCACGGGAAAAGTTCGCCGGGATCCCGCTTGCGCTGTGGGGCCACGTCCGAATGGCCGACGACATTGCCGCGCGTGATCTCGTACGTGTCCTTCAGATGCGCCACCAACCGCACCACCGCATCGATCTGCGATTCTGGAAAGTCGCGATAGCCATGGTCATGGCCGGGATTGACGATCTCGATCCCGATCGACGCGGAATTGACGTCGGTGACGCCCCGCCAGTGCGCGCGGCCGGCGTGCCATGCGCGCCTGTCATCAGGCACCAGCCGCGTGATCGTCCCATCCTCGTCGACGAAGTAATGCGCCGAAACCTCGGCGGCTGGATCGCACAGTCGATCCAGCGCCTCCTGCGCGGTCTTCATGCCGGTGTAGTGCAGAACGATCATCGTGATCGGCAGCACGCGATCGTTGAAATTCGGCGACGGCACCTCGCGGCACTTCATGCCTGCGTTCCGCCCGTACAGTGCCCCGCGATCGCCACCATCGTCCTCGCCGCCGTTCCATCCACGGAGACGTCCGTCGCGAAATCAGCCGCCTGTGTAAACCCGGTTGCGCTCGTCCGACACCGGCACCCGCTCGTAGAAGCCGCGCGCCCGTGCGCTGGGACGCAGCCGCTCGGACTGTCCGATCACCGTCTCGCCGGCACCGAGCAACAGCAGGCCATCGGGACGCAACGCGCCGGCCAGCCGCTCCAGAACCTTCTCGCGGAGCTGCGGCGCGAAATAGAACAACACGTTGCGACACAGGATCAGGTCGAACTCGCCGGTCGGCGCGACATCGACGACCAGATTGTGCCGGCGATACTGGATCGCGCCGGTCAAGGCGGTCGCGGCGCGCCATTGATTGTCGGCGGCAGGCTCGAACCATTGCACCATGCGCCGCACCGGCAGGCCGCGCTGAATCTCGAACTGTGTATAGGCGGCGTCTCTTGCGCGCGTGATCGCGGCAGCGGACACGTCGGTCGCGACGATGGCCGGCATCGCCCCGCCCGCCTCCGCGAACAGCATCGCCAGCGACAACGGCTCCTGCCCGGTCGCACAGGCCGCGCACCAGATCCGGGGCGCCGGGCGATCGGCCATGGCCACCACGGCCGCCTCGATCACGCCGACATCGCGGAAGAACGACGTCTCCTGGTTCAGCAACGCGTCGACGATGCGGTCGGCCAGTTGCTTGTCCTTGCCCTCCAACAGCCGCGTGGTCAGTTGATCCACGCGCTCCAGACCGTGCGCCTGAAGCAACGGCCCCAGCGCCGTGTCGAACCGCCAGCTCCGCCCGGCGGCGATCCGCTGTCCCGTGCGCGCCTCCAGCAGCGCGGCGAAGACGCGCGCCGATCCGGCATCAATGCCCCCGATCACGCTTTTGCCCCGATCCGCTGCGCGGCGATCATCGCGCCGATCTCATGTGGCGCGAGGACCGCATCCGCGATCCCCGCCTCCGCCACCGCCCCCGGCATGCCCCACACGACCGACGAGTCGCGATCCTGCACCACCACCGTCCCGCCCGCCGCATGCACCGCGCGTGCACCTTCCAGGCCGTCACGGCCCATCCCGGTCAGCACGATCGCGAGCAGCCGGTCGCCATAGATGCTGGCCAGGCTGGCGAACATCGGATCGACCGACGGCAGATTGCCGGTCGGGCTGGCCGCCTGCGACAGCCTGATGTGGACGCCGGCACCCGGCAGCACATGCACCGTCAGATGTGAATCGCCCGGCGCAATCAGCACCTCCCTGGACCGCACCGGCCAGCGCTCCTGCGCGATGGCGCAGGGGCGCCGCGCCGACACGCCCACCTGCGCCGCGAAATATGGCGAGAAGGACGGCGGCAGGTGCTGGGTGATGAAGATCGGCTGCGTCACATGCGCCGGCACTTGCTCCAGTAACGAGGCAAGCGCGTGGATGCCCCCGGTCGACGCCCCGATCGCGATCGCGTCGAACGGCGGCGGCGCCATTACGGTCGCGCGGCGTGGCATCGGGTCGACCGTGCCGTGCGCGGCCAAGACGTCGAGCCGCGCCAGCAGCGTCTCGCCAAAGCGGGTGGCGAACGCGCCGATGGTGGGCTTGACCAACGTGTCCGCCGCACCCAGCGCAAGCGCGCGCATCGTCACCGCCGCGCCCTCTGCCGCCGAGCTGGAGACAACGAGAACGCGCGCCCCGGCCCCCGCCTCCAGCAGTGCGGGCAAGGCATCGATCCCGCTTTGGTGCGGCATGACCAAATCGAGCAGGATCAGGTCGACCGTCTCCTTGCGTAGGAACGCCAGCGCGCGTTTGGCGTCGGGCAGCGCACCCGCCAGCGAGAAACGCCCGCTACCGCTGACAAAGCGCGACAAGGCCGCCCGCGCGACCGCCGAATCGTCCACGATCAGCACGCGCGGCAGGCCGCGCTCCGCCGGATAGGGCGTGTTGTGCTGGGTCATGGCCGCGTTCCGCACAAGATCGGGCGGGATCAGGCGACGCCGACGAGCTGGAGCTTGCTGTGCAGCGTCTCCCGGTCGAACGGCTTCATCACATATTCGTCGGCACCCGCCTCGATCGCGGCGCGGATATGCGCCATGCCGTTCTCGGTGGTGCAGAAGACGACCTTCGGGCGGTGCGGCAGCACTTCTTCGCCCAGCGCGCGCAGGAACTCCATGCCGCTCATCACCGGCATGTTCCAGTCGAGCAGGATGACGTCGGGACACGACTGCCGGCACTGGCTCAGCGCCTCGCGCCCGTCGCCGGCTTCCGATACCGTGAAGTTCAGCGCTTCCAGGATGTGGCGCGCCACCTTGCGGATCACCTTGGAATCGTCGACGATCAGGCAGGTCTTCATGAGTTTTCCGATATTCTGGAGCTGATCCATCATGGCCAGCGCGCGGTAAGGATCGCGTTAATTCGGGCGTTCAGCTCAACGCACTCGCCCGCGCGACCAACTGGTCGATGTTCACCGCCATCAACGTTTCGTCGTCGCCATCCGCCACGCCGGTGACGAAGTCCCACTCGCCGCCCTCGTTGGCGATCGGCGCGGTGGTGATCGCGAAGCTGGCGACATCCTCGAGCGCGTCGACCGCGATCGCGTAGAGATGACCGTCCACCATCGTCGCCACCGCCCGACCACCCTTGCCGTCGCGGATCATCGGCGTCCCGCCGAACAGCGGGCGCACGTCGATCACGGTTGCCACGCGGCTGCGCATCGCCGCCAACCCGACGACCGCCGGTGCCGCGCCAGGGGCCGGCACCGTGGCGCCGACCTCCACGACCGAATCGACCCGCCCCGCATCGAACAGCAGCCCGCGCTCCCCGACCCGGGCGACAAGGTGCAGCGACTTCATCATGCAGCATGTCCTTTCAGCGCGGCGATCAGCGCCGCCCGGTCGAAGCGGTAGAGCGGACGGCCGCGCACGCGGCTGAGCCGCAGCGCGGGCACCGGCGGCACTTCCGCGTCATCCTCCATCGCCAGCGCCAGCGCGACCGGCACGTCGGGCGGCGCCTTGCGCACCACGCGATAGCCCGCCTGCTCGATCGCCGGCTTCAGGAACGCCTCCATCCACCCGCTCTCCGCTCCGTGCAGCAGGCACAGCGGTCGCTCCGCCACGGAGGCCACCTCCGCGAACAGCGCCAGCGGATCGACCAGCTCGATCGGCTCCCCGTCGATCACGGCCAGGCCGGCGATCACACCGTGCGGATCGGCCGCGGCGGCGATCTCCGGCGGCAGCGGCACGATCTCGATCGGATCCGCGATCGGATAGGCCAATTCCTGTCCGTCGAGTTGAAGGCGCAGCACCTTGCGCACATCGCCGGCGATCGCCCCCGCGCCCGCCCAGACCGGGATCGAGCGATCCCCGATCGTCAGCCAGATGCCGCCGGCCAGTGCACGGACCGCACCCGTGGCGACGCTTTCGATCCGATCCACCGCGTCGGAGACGATCATCCGCCGCGCGCCATCGATATCGTCGAACAGCAGCGCGCGAACCGGCTCGATCGTCTCCTGCTCCGTTACCGTCGCGTCCACCCGTTCGAAGGTCAGCGCGGCCCGCTGCGCGATCGCCGCACAGTCGAGCAACAGGATCGGATTGCCGTCGTCGGGCAGCATCTGCCCGGCATAGATGCCCGCGCACATGACCGCGGGCGCGGCGGGCTTCACGACCAGCTCCTGCGTATCGCGCACCCCGTCGAGCGCCAGCGCGTAGCGACCCTCGCGCAGCGATACGATGGCGAGGTAACGCGGCGCGGCCAGCGTCTCGGTGCGGCCCAGCAGCGCCGGCAACGCCACCATCGGCAGCCGCTGCCCGCGCAGCAACACCATCGCGCCGCCCGCCACCGGATCGACCCGCGCCGCGCGACCGTCGACCGCGACGATCTCGTCGACCGACTGGCGTGGGATCGCGAAGCGTGTGCCCGCCGCGTCCACCAGCACCGCGTTCAGGATCGCGAGCGTCAGCGGCACCTCCAGCGCGATCGTCAGCCCCTGCCCGGGTCGGCTGGACAGCGAAATTCGCCCGCCCGCCTGTTCGACATTCGCCTTCACCACGTCCATGCCGACACCGCGACCCGACAAGGCGGTGACTTCGTCGCGGGACGACAGGCCGGGCTCGAAGATCAGCCGCAGCCGCGCTTCCTCGTCCAGCCCCGCCAGCTCGATCGCGCGTTCCGGCTGTTCGCGCAGCGCCTTCGCCAGCAACCGATCGCTGTCGATCCCACGCCCATCGTCGACGATCTCGATGATGATGAGGTTCCCGGCCTGCCTGGCCACGATCCGCAGCTGTCCCGTCGCCGGCTTCCCGGCACGGATCCGCCCCGCGCGATCCTCGATCCCGTGATCCACGGCGTTTCGCACCAGGTGGACCAGCGGATCGCGCAGCAGCTCGATCATTTCGCGATCCAGCTCGACGTCGCCTCCCTCGATCGTCAGCGCCACGGACTTGTCGAGCGCGGCAGCGGCGTCGCGCGCCAATCGTGGCAGCGCGGAGAACAGCGATTCCACGCGCTGCATCCGGGTGCGCGTCACCGTGTCGCGCAGCTCATCGACGGAAATGCTCAACCGCTCCAGCATCGATTCCAGCCGGGGATCGTCCATCATCCGCAGGTGGCGGGCGAGCTGGTTGCGCGCCAGCACCATGTCCGACACGCCGCTCATCATCCGGTCGAGCAGGTCCACCGACAGGCGCACCGAACGCTTCGGCGCGGCACGCACCGCTGGTGCCATCGCCGCCGCCATCAGCGGATCGGCCTGTTCCGCGGGGACGGCGACCTCGCCGGTGATCGCACCATCCAATGCCGCGATCAGCAACGCCTCCCCGCCCTCAGGCAGCGCCTCACCGGCGTCGATCGCCTCGACGATCTCGCCGATGCGATCGATGATCGCGAGGATGACGGTCACCAACGCCTGGTCAGGCACCCGATCGCCCGCGCGCACCGCCGCCAGCGCATCCTCGGCGGCGTGGCTCAGGCGCGCCAGGCGCGGCAGATCGAGGAAGCCGCAACTCCCCTTGATCGTGTGGACGAAGCGGAAGATCGCATCCAGCCGCGATCGATCGCCGGGGTCTGCCTCCCACCCCACGATCTCGCCCGAAATCGCCTCCAGCGTCTCTCGCGTCTCGGCGATGAATTCCTGCAGCAGATCGTCCATGCGGTCCCATTGCCCCGGCTATCGAGGCGGCATCGCATGGAAGGCGTTAAAAGGGTCTTTACCGCGGCCTCAACCGTGCGGCAGCGCGGCCCCGAACAACAATGCGCCGTCAACGGGTTCGCTGACGACCACCGTGCCGCCCGCTTCCGACACCAGCGCCTGGACCAGATAGGCGGCGGCGGCGCGTGGCGTCACCGCCCCGCCATCTGCCGCCCCGTCGGTCAGGATGGTGCGCAGCTCCGGATCCAGCACGATCCGCGGTCCCTCCGCGCGCAAAACGATCTCGGTGGCGTCGGTGCCCTCCTCGGTGCCGATCGTCACGGTCCCGCCACGTACCAGCGTATCGCCCGCGATCAGCGCCAGGTTCAGCAGCACCTTGACCGCGACCTTCGGCAATTCGGTCTCGGCCACCATCCATTGGAGGCTCAGCCGCTTGTTGTCGCCCAGCAACGCCTCGACCGCCTGCCGCGCCTCGCGGACGTCGACACGCTCGCCGAAACCGCCCGCCGCGCCGAACGCCAGCCGGAAGAATTTCAGCTTGTTCGCCGAGGTCCGCGCGCTTTCGTTGAGCAGTTCCAAGCAGCGCGCGCGCATCTCCGGATCGGTTTCGTCGTTCAACAGCTCCAGGCCGTTGTTCAGCGCACCGACCGGCGACAACAGGTCATGGCACAGCCGCGAACACAGCAGCGAAGCGAAGTCGACCGGGCTGATGGTCATCGGTGGCAATTACCTCGGCGGGATGGCGTTGGCACCTTGTGGCGACTCGCCCGGCGTGGCGCAACCGCCTATGTCAAGGCGCTGCGGATCGAATCGACCGTGCACCGCCCCGTCGGCCACCGCGCGCCATGCAGTCACCGCATTGTCCGCGATGATCAGCCAGATGCTGCCGTCCGGCGCCGCATCCATGGCGTCGCGCGGCGATGGGTGGGCGCGGCCGGACGGGTGCGAATGATAGTGGCCGATCACCGCCGGCCCGCCGGCCCGGGCCGCGCGATGCGCGGCGATCAAGGCGCCCGGGTCGATCTCGAAGCGCGTCGCCGGATCGGCGGCGACGTTGCGGCACGGGGCGATCCGCGCGACGACCATGCCCTCCCCCAGCAGCAGCCCGCAGACTTCGTCGCGCGACGCATTGGCCGCAGCAACGAGTTCGTTTCGCATAGCGATTGTAATTTCGACGCTCATCGCCATCTAGCTTAGCAATGGACCGGGGGGTCATCATCATCGAAGCGACGATCGCTGCCGACGCCGACGGGTGGAGGGTCGACCGTGCACTGGCCGAGGCGGTGCCGACGCTGTCGCGCGAGCGGCTGAAGGTGTTGATCAATGCCGGCCACGTCACGCAGGGTGACGCCGCGATGCGCGATCCGTCGCGCAAGGCACGCGGTGGTGAGCGCTTCGCCGTCGCGGTCCCCGCCCCCACGCCCGCGCATAACGAGGCGCAGGATATCCCATTGGTGGTCGCGTTCGAGGACGAGCATCTGATCGTCGTCGACAAGCCCGCCGGGCTGGTCGTCCATCCCGCCGCCGGCAATCTCGATGGCACGCTGGTGAATGCGCTGCTCCATCATTGCCACGGCTCGCTGTCCGGGATTGGCGGCGTGGCGCGTCCGGGGATCGTCCACAGGATCGACAAGGACACGTCCGGGCTGATGGTCGCCGCCAAGACCGATCGCACCCATGAAGGACTCGCCAAGCAATTCGCCGCGCACAGCATCGATCGCCGTTACCGCGCGATCGTCGGCGGGCGACCGATGCCGGTGGCGGGGAGCGTCGATGCGCCGCTCGCGCGCTCGCCGAACAATCGCAAGAAGGTGGCGATCGTGCAGGGCGGCAAACGGGCGGTGACGCATTATCGCACCATAGAGCCGTTGCGCGACGCCGCCATGGTCGAATGCCGCCTGGAAACCGGGCGGACCCATCAGGTGCGTGTCCATATGGCGTCGATCGGCCACGCCTTGCTGGGCGACCCGGTCTATGGTAGAACAAAACCTGCACATAAGCAGGTGCTGGACACGCTGAATTTCCGACGACAGGCGCTCCATGCGGCGCATCTGGGGTTCGTCCATCCGATCACCGGCGAAACGCTGGGTTTCGACAGCGCGATGCCGCCGGACATGCAGGAACTGTTCAGTCAGCTTATCGTATAGAAACGGAACGCGGGTCGGCGTCGCCAGCAGGGACGCCGTGCGTATTCCGCAAGGAAGGGAGACTTAGGATCATGGCAACCCGCAGCAACGTCCCCGCGACGATTCCTGCGCTCGGCGGGGAGCAGAGCCTCAATCGCTATCTGTCGGAGATCAAGAAATTCCCGATCCTGGCGCCCGAGCAGGAATACATGCTCGCCAAGCGTTTCCAGGAGCATGGCGACACCGACGCGGCGGCGCAGCTGGTCACCAGCCACCTGCGCTTGGTGGCGAAGATCGCGATGGGCTATCGCGGCTACGGCCTGCCGGTCAGCGAGCTGATTTCCGAAGGCAATATCGGCCTGATGCAGGGTGTGAAGAAGTTCGAGCCGGATCGAGGCTTCCGCCTCGCCACCTATGCGATGTGGTGGATCCGCGCCTCGATCCAGGAATTCATCCTGCGTTCGTGGAGCCTCGTGAAGATGGGGACCACGGCGGCGCAGAAGAAGCTGTTTTTCAACCTGCGTCGCATGAAGGCACGGCTCGACGCGTTCGAGGATGGCGACCTCACCCCCGAGAACGTCCAGAAGATCGCGACCGATCTCGGCGTGACCGAGGCCGATGTCGTCAGCATGAACCGCCGCATGGCGATGGGCGGGGATACCTCGCTCAATGTCTCGATGCGCGAGGATGGCGAGGGTCAGTGGCAGGATTGGTTGCAGGACGATGCCCCGCTTCAGGATTCGGTGGTCGCCGATCAGCAGGAGGCGGACGTCCGCCACGACATGCTGATGAACGCGATGGATGATCTCAACGATCGCGAGAAGCATATCCTGACCGAACGCCGTCTCACCGACGATCCCAAGACGCTGGAGGAACTCAGCCAGGTCTATGGCGTCTCGCGTGAGCGGGTGCGCCAGATCGAGGTGCGCGCGTTCGAGAAGCTGCAGCGCGCGATGATGCGGTTGGCGGGCGACAAGCGGCTGCTGACCGCCTGATCTTTCCATGGTGGGCGGGTTGCCGGGGCTTGAGCAACCCGCCCGCTCCCCGGTACGACGCGCGGCATGTTCACCGCGCTACGCCTGCTCCTGAAGATCGTGATCGGTTTCATCGTCGTCTCGCTTCTATGGGTGGGCATATACGCGTTCGTCCCGGTGCCGTTCACGATGACGATGGCCGGCGACATGATCGGCGGTCATTCGGTGACGAAGGACTGGACGCCACTGTCGTCGATCGATCCGAACATGGCGCGCGCCGCGATCGCTGGCGAGGACGCCAAATTCTGCCGTCACCACGGCTTTGATTGGGGCGCGATCGCCGGCGCGGCGGTGCACAATGCCGATGGCGGACGCATTCGCGGCGGCTCGACGATCAGCCAGCAGACCGCCAAGAACACCTTCCTGTTCCAGGGCGGCGGCTATGTCCGCAAGGCACTCGAGGCGTGGTTCACGCTGTTGATCGAGACGATCTGGGGCAAGCGGCGGATCATGGAAGTGTATCTGAACATCGCGGAAACCGGCATCGGCACCTACGGCGCCGAAGCGGCCGCGATGCGCTATTTCAACCATTCCGCCGCGCATCTTTCGCCGACCGAAGCCGCGCGGATCGCGGCGGTCCTGCCGCTCCCCAAGAAGCGCGAGGCGGTCGCGCCAACCGGCTTCGTGCGTCGTCGTGGCAATCAGATCGCCCGCTATGTCGGCATCGTCCGGCGCGGCGGGCTGGACGCCTGCGTCCGCTAGCCCACCGCGATCACGCGGTCGCCCAGCCGCTCGGCCTCGCGCAGGTCGTGCGTCACCATCAGGATCGGCACCGCGCGTGCATCGCGCACCCGCTCGATCGCGCGCATCGCCTCTTCGCGCCGCGCGGGGTCCAGGGACGACAGCGGTTCGTCGAGCAGCAGGAACGCCGGCTCGCTCAGCAACGCGCGCCCGATCGCCACCCGCCGCACCTCGCCGCCGGACAGCGTGCGCGGCCAGCGCCGCAACAGATGCGCTATGTCGAGCGTGTCGGCCACCTCCGCCAGCCGCGTCTCGTCCCGCGCCCCGTACAACAGGTTGGCCCGCACGCGCCGATGCGGAAACAACCGCGCGTCCTGAAAGACATAGCCGGCATGGCGCCGCTCCGGCGGCAGGTCGATCCGCTGTTCCGCGTCGAACAACGTCCGCCCGCCCACGCGGACGTGTCCGGTCTCCGGGCGCAGCAGACCGGCGATCATGTCGAGCAGGCTGGTCTTGCCCGCTCCCGACGGGCCGACCAGCACCGTCAGCCCCGCACCCGCGGCGAAGCGCGCACCGATCGGCGTCGCGCCGCGCCGGGCGCGCACGTCGATCTCAAAGGACATGCACGCCCCGCCCCGCGCGGCGCACCAGCGCCTCCGACACGATCAGCGCGATCAGCGACAACGCCACCGACACCGCCGCCAGCCGCCACACCTCCGCCTCGCCACCGGGGCGCTGGAGCGCAGCATAGATGGCGAGCGGCAGCGTCTGCGTCTCGCCCGGCACGTTCGACACGAAGGTGATCGTCGCCCCGAATTCCCCGATCGCACGCGCCAGCCCCAGCACCACCGCCGCCGCCACGCCCGGCGCGGCAAGCGGCAACGTCACCGTCGCATAGGCACGCCAGCGCGTCGCCCCCAGCGTCCGTGCCGCCTGCTCCAGCCGCCGGTCGACCGCCTCGATCGACAGCCGCATCGCGCGCACCATCAGTGGCAGCGCCATCACCCCCGCCGCGATCGCCGCGCCGGTCCAGCGGAACAGCACGCTTACTCCGAGCCAACGCTCCAGCGCGCTACCCAGCGGCCCGTTCGGCGCGAACGCCAGCAGCAGGATCCAGCCCGTCACCACCGGCGGCACCACCAACGGCAGATGCACCAACCCGTCGAGCAGCACCTTGCCCGGGAACCGCCATCGCGCCAGCACCCATGCCAGGACGAACGCGATCGGCAACGCGCCCAGCGTTGCCGTGCCCCCGACCAGCAGCGTCAGGCGGACGATCGGCAGCAGCTCGCTCAACGGGTCGCGAAACCGCGCCGCGCCAGGATCGCCTGCCCGGCGTTCGACAGCAGGAAACGTCGGAACGCCTCCGCCTCGGCGCTGTCGCCGGCGCTCAGCCGCGCGATCGGATAGACGATCGGCGCGTGACTGCGCGGCGGGAACACCCCCGCCACCTGTACCGCCGGCGCGGCGCGCGCGTCGGTCGCGTAGACGATCCCGTAGGGCGCTGCGCCGCGCTCGACCAGCGCCAGCGCCGCGCGGACATTCTCGGCCCGCACCACGCGTGGCGCGACCGCATTCCACGCGCCCAGCCGGGTGAGCGCCTCCCGCCCATATTTTCCCGCCGGCACGCTGTCCGGATCCGCCATCGCGAGCGGACCGGCGCCCAGCACCCTGGCCAGCGCGGCTCCCTTGGTGGCGACGACACGCGGCAGGCCGGGCCGCGACACG